>CAYMXD010000081.1:1857-7890 GCA_964394095.1 uncultured Mesohalobacter sp.
TTTTCAGAATATTTAAATGACTAAAATATTTATTGATTCGGATATTCTTATTGACAGGCAACCATTTTCAGAAAGTTCAACAAAAATTATTAGCTTATGTTCTGAAAATAAAATCAAGGGTTTTGTCACTCCAATTATCATTGCAAATATTTTCTATATTCTAAGGAAGTCCTTAAATAAAAATGATTTAAAAAT
Source organism: uncultured Mesohalobacter sp. (assembly GCA_964394095.1). GTDB lineage: Bacteria > Bacteroidota > Bacteroidia > Flavobacteriales > Flavobacteriaceae > Psychroflexus. The sequence continues at coordinate 2,053 of CAYMXD010000081.1, forward strand.
CAAGCTCATCAATTTATTAAAATTTATTGATATTGTAGAATCGAATAAAGCAACTGTGCTAAATGCGCTTTATTCTGATTTCAATGACTTTGAAGATGCGCTGCAAAATTATGCGGTTGAAAATACAGAGATCAAAATTATCATAACAAGGAATGTAAAAGACTATAAGAAAAGTAAACTTTCAGTTTACACACCAGATTCTTTTTTAAAAACACTTAGCAATGACTAATATTATAAAATCAAAAAAAGCAATTCTATTACTTATTATAGTAATTATAACGAATTTTTCAGTCCAGGATGTTAACGCCCAATGCGCCATGTGTCGTGCCGTTTTAGAAAACAACGCCGATAATTCTGTTGCGGAAGGCATTAATGATGGTATTGTCTATCTCATGATATTTCCGTATTTGTTGATGGGTGGGTTAGGCTATTATATTTATAAAACCCATCAGAAGAAAAAAAAGTCTAAAGCATAACATTACACCTCATGAAAAAAGTACTCTACCTCTCCACCTGCAATACCTGTAAACGCATTATTTCTGAAGTCAACACCGACGGTTTTTCACTACAGGACACCAAAAAAGAGCCCGCAACAGCAGAAGACATAGAATTTTTAAGACAGCACGTGGACAGCTTCGAAGACCTCATCAATCGTCGTGCGCAGCTTTGGCAGAAGCGCGGTCTCAAAAACCAAAATCTTTCGGAAAAAGATTATAAAGCTTTACTTTTAGAGCATTATTCTTTTATCAAGCGTCCTATATTTATCGACGGCGACCAGGTATTTATTGGTAATTCTAAGAAAGTCGTCAACGCGCTCAAGTCGCACCTCGGTGAGTAAGCGTGTTTGGGCGATATTGGCAGCCACCGCATCAAGCTTTATTTTTGGCATAAATCATACCCTGGCAAAAGGTTTAATGCCGGAGTATATTCAACCGTTTGGCTTAGTTATGCTAAGGGTTTTAGGAGCATGCCTTCTATTTTGGTGCATTAGTCTGTTATTTCCCTCCGAAAAAATTCAGCGAAGAGATTGGCTCCGCATTTTGGGCTGTGCTGCATTTGGAATGGTCATCAATATGCTATTTTCGTTTAAAGGCTTAAGCTTATCCACACCAATAAATTCTTCCGTGATTGTTACGATTTCGCCTATTATCGTTTTCATTCTATCAGCAGTCTTGATCCGTGAAAAAATCAATTTACTAAAAATTTCTGGTTGTTTTTTGGGGCTTATTTGCGCGTTGATGTTAATTTTTTTCAGTACCACTTCTACAACCTCTGCACCAAACATCCCGTTAGGCAATGCTTTAATTTTTGTAAATGCTACATCCTATGGCTTATACATGATTATTGTAAAACCATTAACAGCAAGATACAGCAGCATCACTTTGATGAAATGGTTTTTTCTGATAGCTGTAATCATTAACTTACCCATAGGTCTCGGAGAATTTACTAAAGTTGATTGGCAGGGGTTGCCGTTTTCTGCCATTTGGCGGCTGGGTTTTGTTATTATAGGGCCTACGTTTTTAACCTATCTGCTTAATGTTTACGCCTTAAAAGAACTTTCAGCATCTACTTTAGGGGTTTTTATTTACCTGCAGCCGGTTATAGCCATCTCCTTTGCTATGCTTACCGGTGCCGATCAATTAACCTTAGTCAAAATTTTAGCAATTGTTTTGGTGTTTGCCGGCGTTTATATCGTGAGCTCTAAGCGAAGCAGAAAGAGGGAGAAAGGGTGATTGTCAAATGTAACAATTTGAAAATGTGGTGATTTGAAAATTTGATGATTTAGCTTCTTAAAACCTATAAACTCATAACCTTATAAGCTTTCGGCAGGCTCAAGGCGGCACCGAAATCACAGAAGGGTTAAAAACACATATCATTCCACATATAATTAATATTACCTTTCCAAATTTGAGGACTTTTCGGCTTTTAACAAACTATTATGTGAAAAGCATAAGCCTAAAATCACAATTTAATTTAATTTGTAATATAATTTTATAATTTTGAATTTCAATAAAATAAAAGGTATGAAAAATAAAATTGCAGTATTGTTTTTAACGATTCTTTTAGCCGTAAGTTCATGCAGCTTTACTGCTAAAAAATTTGATACAGACAATGATAAAGATAAAGTTCTTATAGAATTAATCACCTATGTAATTGAACAAGGCCATTACGATATGAGAACGATTGATAATGATTTTTCAAAGCACGTCTATAACGAGTTTTTGGAAAGTTTGGATCCGATGAAACGTCATTTTACAAAAAAAGACCTCAAGGATTTCAAGGAACACAAAACCAAAATTGATGACCAGATCAAAGAAAAAGACATCAGTTTTTTTAATTTGGTTTACGATCGTTATATCGAAAGATACAAGGTTACTGAAAAATTTTACGAAGAACTTCTTGGAGAAAACATTGATTTAAATTCTAATGAAACCATCAATACAAATTACGAGTCTTTAGATTATGCTAAAAACACTAAAACACTAAAAGAACGTTGGAGAAAACAACTGAAATTTTCTGTATTGTCTAATTACTATTCAGCATTGGAGACACAGGAAGCTTTAGCCAAAGAAAGCGATACCGTAGAAATAAAATCTCACGAGGAGTTAAAATCTGAAGCCATAACACAGACTAAAGAATCTATAGAACGTTACTTTTCAAATTCCAATGACTTGAGAAGAGAAGACTGGTTCAATTTATTCATCAATACGGTTGTGTCTCAGTTTGATCCGCATACCAATTATTTGGCACCTCGTGATAAAGACAGGTTTGACATATCAATGTCTGGTAAACTCGAAGGAATTGGCGCCAGACTTCAAAAGCTAAGAGATAATGTGAAAATTGTTGAAATTATTTCCGGAGGGCCAGCCTGGAGAGGCAAAGAATTGGAAGTTGGCGATCTCATTATGAAAGTGAAGCAGGAAAATGAAGATCAGGCTGTCAACATTACCGGAATGCGTCTCGATGATGCTGTTGAATTAATCAAAGGCCCCAAAGGATCACATGTGACACTTACGGTAAAAAAAGTAGATGGAACATATAATAACATCACCATTGAAAGAGATGTCGTAGAAATTGAAGAAACCTATGCGAAATCTACCATTATTAAAAAAGATAATGTAGAATTTGGGTTTATCAATCTGCCTAAGTTCTATTTTAATATGGAAAATTACCGTGAAAGAAATGCTGCTGCAGATATCAAAAAAGAAATTGAAAGCTTAAAAAAATCTAATGTTGAAGGTTTGGTTATAGACTTAAGAAACAACGGAGGAGGCTCACTCACCACCGTTGTTGAAATGGCAGGCCTGTTTATCGACAAAGGCCCTGTTGTACAAGTAAAAAACAAACAAGGCGAAGTTGAAGTGCTTAGAGACAAAAAAAGTGGCACGGTCTGGGATGGTCCATTGGTGATATTGGTAAATGAACTTTCGGCATCGGCTTCCGAGATTCTGGCTGCTGCTATGCAGGACTACAAACGTGCTGTTATAATTGGCAGCCGCCAAACTTATGGAAAAGGTACTGTTCAAAACGTAGCCAATCTTAACCGCTGGATGCGCAACAGCGATTTAGGAGATATGGGAGCACTAAAACTTACTACCCAGAAATTTTACAGAATTAGTGGAGGTTCTACCCAACTCAAAGGTGTAGAAAGTGATGTGGTTGTACCAGACAGGTATTCATTTATAGATATTGGAGAGAGAGATTACGATAACCCATTACCATACGATAAAATCCCTGAGGCAGATTACAATTCATGGGATGGTTATGATGATTTGGATGAAGTTGTGAAAGCAAGTCAAAAACGAATGGATACCAATCAGCAGATAGCTTTAATTGAAGAACAAGCCAAGTGGATAAAAATGCAAAGAGATAGAAATGATTTTCCGCTTAATTTTAATGCATATAAAACACTCATGGAAGAAAATGACAAAGAAGCCGACAAATTTGAAAAAATCACAGGGTATAAAAATTCTTTGGTCTTCGAATCCTTAGCCTCTGAAATTAAAGCTTTTGAAACTGATGAGGCTTTAAAAGACAAACGCGAAAACTGGCACAAGAGTCTTCAAAAGGATATTTATGCAGAGGAAGCCATTTATGTGTTAGAAGATTTAAGAAAACATACCAAAAACTTTAAGCTGGCTGACGCCTCTTCACAAAAGTAAATTAATGAAAAGTCCAAAGGGACAATCACTATTAAGTCTAGCGCTCCAAAAATTCAAAACCCATTTTTGGGGCGTTTTTTGTTTGGGATATATTGTCTTTTGTGCAGTTGTTGCGCTTTTCGCTTATGCCATTGCACCAGATGATTCAACACATGCCAATCAGATGAACCTCTCTATACACTCAAAATCTCCGGGCTTTGAAACTTTGGTTGTAGAAGTACCTGTAGATAACATAGAACAGAATAACTGGACCTCATGGTTTTCGGGGAAAGCTCAAGTCAACGCTATTATTCCCATTCAAGATTATACAATTAAATCAGACTATATTGAGCTTACTCCTTTTGATATTACAGCGCCTAAAAAACGTATTGCCTTAAATAAATATGAGAGTGTTCAACAGCTTAAAGACAACTTTATCTACACCAAAACCTACTGGCTGGGAACAGACCGCTACGGCAGAGATATGCTTAGTCGCTTACTTATAGGGACACGAGTTTCATTATCGATTGGGTTTGTAGCGGTGTTTATTTCATTGGTTATTGGGATTTTTATCGGTGCAATTGGTGGCTACTTTGGCGGTATTATAGATCAAGTCGTGATGTGGTTAATCAATGTCACCTGGTCTATTCCTACGCTTTTGTTGGTCATCGCATTGACTTTGGCTCTGGGTAAAGGCTTTTGGCAGGTCTTTATCGCCGTTGGGCTAACCATGTGGGTAGAGGTGGCCAGAGTGGTTAGAGGACAAGTAAAAAGCCTTAAAACCATGCCTTATATTACAGCGGCGCATGCCATGGGTTTTTCTGATTTTAGGATTATCAGCAAACATATTTTACCCAACATCATGGCGCCGGTAATCGTGATTTCGGCAGCGAATTTTGCCGCAGCAATTCTTATTGAGAGCGGATTAAGTTTTTTGGGGATTGGTGCACAGCCCCCTATCCCGACTTGGGGAAATATGATAAAAGAACATTACAATTATATCGTCTTAGGCAAAGCACACCTGGCCATCATTCCCGGATTGGCCATTATGAGTTTGGTTATGGCCTTTATGATGATTGGGAACACCTTGAGAGATGCCTTTGATGTAAAGGGATAAAGTTGATATTAAACCAATAGGTAGTAACTATTGAATGAGAGAAGACAAAAGCTAATGAAAAGGTTTAAGAAAAAAGATAATGGTTTGAAACCTTGAATTTTACTCTGTGAAGTTCTCAATTTCGCAAGAGTTAATGCGTGTTTATATACTGAAAAGCTACAAGTTTGAGTGAATTACAGATGGAAGTTATAGAGAACCCGAGATCATAAATTGTAATTCATAATTCATAAACCTGGAATTTGGAATTCGAAATATAGAACCTGGAACGAGAAGTTAGATATTAGATATTAGAGGGTAGTTTTAGTAAGTAGTAATTAGTAATTAGTCGGTAGTCCCTGAATGGTCGCGGACCATATTCCAATTTTTTATAACATTCGAACGCATAAATTACATCTCGATACAAATTTTTCTCATTACAATCGAAAAATTCACTCGATGCGACGAGTATCACTAAAATGCGTTATAATCTAAAAATCAGATTATTAAGCCAAGTGTTATATGAAAGTCCCTGAATGGTCGCGGATCATATTCCAATTCATATAACATGCAAAGAAAATATCAAAATTAAAAATTGAACTC
>CAYMXD010000082.1:0-7860 GCA_964394095.1 uncultured Mesohalobacter sp.
ATTGATGCCTTTTCAGAGCTTATTAAAAATGAAATAACTAATGAAAAAGAGGTATTTGAAATTTAAAAATTAGTTTAATTAAAATCATATAAAAAATTAGAAGAAGAAAGTCAAATTACGGTCGTAGAGAAAAGCGTGAAGACAAACATCGTATTAACGATAAAATAAGAGCACGTGAGGTTCGAGTAGTAGGAGATAATGTTGAAATGGGCATCTACCCTATCAAAAAGGCCTTGGAAATTGCAGACGAACAAGGTTTAGATTTAGTTGAAATTTCTCCAAAAGCTAATCCACCCGTAACGAAAGTTATGGATTACAAAAAGTTTCTTTTTGAACAAAAAAAACGAGAGAAAAAACTCAAAGCCAAAGCCTCAAAAGTTGTGGTGAAAGAAATCCGCTTTGGACCGAATACAGATGATCACGATTATGAATTTAAGAAGAAGAACGCCATCAAATTTTTAGAAGATGGTGCAAAATTAAAAGCATTTGTGTTCTTCAAAGGACGTTCTATCGTATTTAAAGAAAAAGGTGAAATTTTATTACTAAGATTGGCTAGAGATATTGAAGATTACGGTAAAGTTGAACAGATGCCTAAGTTAGAAGGGAAGAGAATGATTATGATGGTTGCTCCCACATCTCAAAAAAAATAAAAGCGATAATAAATTAATATATAAACATGTCTAAAAAAATTAAGTTTAAAACCAAGTCTAGTGCTAAGAAACGTTTCAAAATCACTGGAACTGGAAAGCTGAAACGTAAACATGCTTTCAAGAGACACATCTTAACTAAGAAGTCTAAAAAAAGAAAGCTAAGATTAACCCATGATGCAATCGTGGACAAATCAGACGAAAAAAACATCAAGCAACAACTAGGCTTGAAATAAATTTTCGCCGGTAATAACAATAATTATTAACCCTGGAGTATGGCTCATAAAATGTTTAAAGAGAAACTGCCTGCTACAAAAAAACTAAAAAGAAATGCCAAGATCAACAAATTCAGTCGCTTCAAGAGCGAGACGTAAAAAAATAATGAAGCTTGCCAAAGGCTATTACGGAAGACGTAAAAACGTTTGGACAATTGCAAAAAATGCAGTTGAAAAAGGAATGCTTTATGCTTACAGAGACAGAAGAACTAAGAAAAGAAACTTTAGAAGTCTATGGATTGTAAGAATTAATGCTGCTGCAAGATTGCACGGTATGTCTTATTCTCAATTTATGGGCAAGCTTAAAAAAAGTAACATAGAATTAAACAGAAAAGTCTTAGCAGATTTAGCTGTTCATAATCCTGATGCTTTTAAAGCAGTCGTCGAAAAAGTAAAATAAAACAACCTAACCTTATTATCGCTTAAAAGCCTTTTTCTATCGAAAAGGGCTTTTTTAGTTTTTATAATAAATAAAAAACCTTCAAGTAAACTTGAAGGTTTTTGGGTGGCTGACCGGGTTCGAACCGGCGACCCTCGGATCCACAAACCGATACTCTAACCAACTGAGCTACAGCCACCATTTTTTGTTTTGCTTTTAAGCGATTGCAAATTTACTTAAAATTAATGTCATGCAAAATCTTTTTTTAAAAAATTATGCTGTAATTTCTTAGCTACTCTTGCGAAAAACCTAGTGTTTTTTGAGGTAAATATTTAAAATAGGTGCTCCTATGAACTTACAACTCATAACCTTATAAACTCATAAACCTATAAACCCATAAACTTATAAACTCAATAACAATCTCCCGCAGATTTCGCTGATGTTCGCAGATTTCAGGTTAAAACTTCAAATTTTTTAACACAACTAGTAAATAGACGCTATTATTTACACAAAAACTTTGCGCCCCTTGCGTAAAACTTTGCGAGCCTTGCGGTAAAAAACTTATATACAATCGTAACTCATATCCTAGATCCCGAGAAGAACGATTCGGGAAACTCATAAAAGATTTTTGATTTTTGGATTGGTTATTTTGGACTGGAGATAAATCCTATAAACTCATAAACCTATAAACTCATAAACAATCTCCCGCAGATTTCGCTGATGTTCGCAGATTTTAGATTCTACTTATAAGCATTCAACTGCGCTCAGTACAGGGTCTCATAAACTTACGAGCTTAAATCAAATCAAACACAGACTTTACTCCAAGATAACGCTCTGTCGTAAAGCCTTCAGCATAATCTACACCAATAATGCGTCCAAAGTTTCTAGCCCTGTAACTTATACTTTCCATAAAGTTGGAACTGGAAATAGGTGTTTCGGGCGCTTTACTTTTGGGGTCGTAAAATTGGGTCGCATATGCTTTAACCGCTTCAATTTTAGTATTAATCGTACTTGAAATATCCACGACAAAATCAGGCTCAATATCATACCATTGAATGTAATGATATACCTGCTGAGGCCGCCAGGGATTTTGATTTTCGCCTTTCAAACGGGTTTCATATTTTTTTAAGCCGCTCAAAAAACAAGCCTCACTCACCAATTGGCTGGCTCTACCGTGGTCGATATGCCGATCTCTTACATCGTTACAAAACACAACATCAGGCCGATATTTTCTCAGCATTTTAATGACTTCCAGTTTATGAGCATCGTCATTGGGGAATAAAGCATCTTTAAAGCCTAAATTTTCGCGAATGCGCACACCCATAATTTCAGCAGCTTTTGCAGCTTCTTCAGCTCTGGTTTCAGCACTACCTCTTGTTCCCATTTCTCCTCTGGTCAAATCAATAATGCCCACGCTTTTGTTATTATTAATTTCAACCGCAAGTGTCCCTGAACAACTGAGTTCAACATCATCTGGATGGGCGCCAAAAGCTAAAATATCTAATTTCATGAAGCAGTGTCTTTAAGTTGTCTAATTTTAATATTAAAAGCCGCAAAGATAAGTGTCATAAACGGACTGATGTAGTTAAAAATAGCATAAACAAAGTATTCTGCTACACTAACGCCTAAAACACCACTGTGGTATGCCCCGCAAGTATTATATGGTATTAAAACGGAAGTTACAGTTCCTGAATCTTCTAAAGCCCGACTCAAATTTTCAGGTGCTAAACCTTTTTCTTTATAAGCCTTACTGAACATTTTTCCCGGCACTACAATAGCCAGGTATTGATCTGATGCTGTGGCGTTTAAAGCCAAACAACTCGCCACAGTAGAGGCAAACAAGCCAAAGGTGGTGTGAAATAAATTTAATAATGCTCGACTTATTGCCGCCAATGCCCCTATAGCTTCCATCACACCGCCAAATACCATGGCACAAATGATAAGCCAAATCGTACCAAGCATACCATTCATCCCTGATGCAGAAAATAAATCAATGAGGTATTTATTTTCGGTAGGGATGGTGATATCCACCGTAATAGCGTTCATAATGCCTTTATAAGCAGAATTAAACGTAAAAGTAGTCTTGTCAGCGACCATTACAACTAAATCCGGCTGAAAAACGAGTGCAGCTGCAGCACCAAGAAGCGTACCAACCAGCAAAGCTACAAGAGGCGGCGTTCGTTTAACAATCATTGCAATAACAATAAGGGGAACAGCAAATAACCATGGGGTCACATCAAATGAAGCTTTGATGTCATTTAAAATTTTAGACTGATCACCGATTTGTTCCACGTCCAGATTAAAGCCTATAATTAAAAATACGATAATTGTTATAGTAATTGAAGGCACAGTCGTGTAAGTCATATAACGTATATGGGTAAAAAGGTCTGTCCCTGCCATGGCTGGTGCGAGATTTGTCGTATCGCTCATAGGGGATAATTTATCTCCAAAATAAGCCCCTGATAGAATAGCTCCGGCTGTCATACCTGTGGAAATCCCAAGAACCTCAGCTATACCAATTAAAGCTATACCTACTGTTGCCGATGTGGTCCAGCTGCTCCCTGTTGAAATTGAAATCAATGAACAAATAATCACACAGGCCACTAAAAAAATAGAGGGATGCAAAACCTGAAGCCCGTAGTAAACCATAGCCGGAATTATACCCCCGAGGAGCCATGTTCCCGCTAAAGCACCGACCAACAACAATATCATTATAGCACTGGCGGTAGATTTTATATTTTTAGCAACGTATTCAAGTATGCTTTTGTAAGAAGTTTTATTGATAATACCTACAATTCCGGCAACAGCCGCCCCTATTAATAAAGAAAATTGATTGGCTCCGGATAAAGCGTCATCTCCGTAAATTCCGGTGACATTAAAAGCCAAGAGCCCAACCAGTATAACTACAGGTATAAGGGATTTTAAAAGGCTAATTTCAGGTAAGTTATCCGAGTTTGAATCAGTTTGCGATTTCTTCATAGTTAAAAATAAAAGGTAATGTTACAACAATACTATTAAAATGACAAGATTTTTTATAGCAAACAAAAAAGCCATCCCAATCTTGAGATGGCTTAAAACCATAAATAAAAACAAATTTTTATCTTGTAAACAGCATTTCTCTGTATTTGGTCAATGGCCACATTTCATCATCAACGAGCATTTCTAGTTTATCACAATGGTATCTTATATCTTCAAAATATGGTTTAATATCATTGCAATAAGCAAAAGCTTTTTCTGTTTCATCTTCAAGAACATTTGCTTTTTTACGTGCTTCAATCATTTGATCTATGCCAGCATTAATGTGTTCAATATGACCGGAAATAGCTTCAATAATCTTTAGCTGCTCTTTGGCTTTGTTTTCAAATGAATCTCCAAAAATTTCTTTAAGACCTTTTACGTTGTCTATCAAAATATTTTGATATCTTATCGCTGTTGGTATAACGTGATTCCTGGCAATATCACCTAAAATTCTTCCTTCTATTTGTATGTGCTTAGAATAGTCTTCAATTTCAATATCGTATCTGGCTTTCATTTCAATTTCATTCATGATTTTAAGCTCAGTAAATAAATCAATTGATTTTTGAGATAATTTAGCTTTTAAGGCTTCAGGAGTTGTTTTATTATTACTCAAGCCGCGTTTTTCGGCTTCAATTTCCCAAGCTTCGCCATAGCCATCACCTTCAAATCTAATGGCTTTAGACTGTTTGATGTATTCTCTTAAAACATTAAAAATCGCGTCATCCTTCTTCATTTTTTTGTCGTTGACTAAGGCATCAACTTCAACTTTAAAGTCTTTAAGCTGTTTGGCTACAATAGCATTTAGCATAGTCATAGGATTAGCACAGTTTGCTAAAGACCCTACAGCTCTCAACTCAAATTTATTTCCTGTAAAGGCGAAAGGCGAAGTTCTATTTCTATCGGTATTATCCAATAAGATTTCCGGAATTTTGCCAACAACATTCAATTTAAGATCTGTTTTTTCTTCAGGTGAGAGTTTACCGTCTGTTACCTTTTCAAGTTCGTCTAAAACTTTAGTCAACTGCGACCCAATAAATACTGATATGATTGCAGGCGGCGCTTCGTTTGCACCTAATCTATGGTCGTTGGATGCAGAAGCAATTGTCGCTCTAATCAATTCTTCGTATTCGTAAACCGCTTTAATGGTATTTATAAAGAAGGTTAAGAACTGAAGGTTTTTCATTGGCTTTTTGCTCGGACTCAATAAATTTACTCCAGTGTCTGTACTCATAGACCAGTTGTTGTGCTTTCCACTACCATTCACATCTTTAAATGGCTTTTCATGGAGTAATACCTTAAAGTGGTGTCTGTTGGCCACCTTATCCATAACATCCATCAACAAAGAATTGTGATCTACTGCCAGGTTAGCTTCTTCAAAAATAGGCGCCAATTCAAACTGATTTGGAGCGACTTCGTTATGTCTTGTTTTAACGGGAATACCCAAAGCCATACATTCGCGCTCCAGGTCTTTCATATAGTTTAAAACCCGACTTGGAATTGAGCCAAAGTAGTGGTCATCCATCTGTTGACCCTTAGCCGGTGCATGTCCCAGCAAAGTTCTGCCAGACAAAATAATATCTGGTCGTGTTTCTGCTAAAGCTTTATCCACAAGAAAATACTCCTGCTCCCAGCCTAAAGTAGCTGAAACTTTAGTAACTTTTCTGTCAAAATACTTCGCCACATCTGTCGCTGATTTATCTAAGGCCTGAAGTGATCTCAAGAGCGGTGTTTTATAATCTAAAGCTTCTCCGGTATAGGATACAAAAATTGTGGGTATACACAAGGTAGTTCCCCAGACAAAAGCTGGAGAGGTTGGATCCCATGCTGTATAACCTCTAGCTTCAAAAGTGTTTCTGATACCACCATTGGGTAAACTGGAGGCGTCTGGTTCCTGTTGCACCAACTGACTTCCACTAAATTTTTCTATTGACTCACCGGAATCGCCTAAAGTTTCAAAAAAGGCATCGTGCTTTTCTGCTGTTGATCCCGTGAGTGGCTGAAACCAGTGAGTATAATGTGTAGCCCCTTTAGATATTGCCCAGTCTTTCATCCCTGCTGAAATATGTTCTGCAAGCTGTCTTTCTATTTTTGTCCCTTTTTTTGTGGCGTTATTAATCCCTTCCAGACAGCTTTTGGTAAGATATTGTCGCATTGCCTGTTGGTTAAACACATTTAAACCAAATATTTCAGAACGTCTTGTAGATTCTTCAACATGAATTGGTTTTCTGTTGTAAATCTCTTTTAAAGCATTAAATCTTAATGTTGCCATAGGTTTTTTAATTTTAGATTATGCAAAAATATGATTTTTTTTAAAACACCCCTTTTAAAAATAGGGTCATATGCGAAATATATCACCAATTTATTAACACCCTAAATAAATTTAGGTTAAAATAAAGATTTCAGGTAATATTTAAATCATACATATATTTTTTTGGAGCTAAGTGAAATTACACAAACCTTCGTTGCAGACTATAAATTCATTTTTATTATCTTAATTTTGCAGACGTTATGGAATACATCAACACCTATTTTCCTAATCTCACCGAAGAGCAGAAAAATCAGTTTACCGCAGTTGCAGATTTGTATAAAGACTGGAATCAGAAAATAAATGTGGTTTCAAGAAAAGACATCGATGAAATTTACCTGCGTCATGTTCTGCACAGTTTAGCCATTGCAAAATTTGTGGAATTTACACCTGGCTCAAAAATAATTGATGTAGGAACCGGCGGCGGTTTTCCCGGAATTCCTTTAGCCATACTTTTTCCTGAAGTTGCCTTTACTTTGGTCGACAGTATTGGGAAGAAAATCAAAGTCGTCAATGAAGTTGTTGAAGGCCTTGGTTTAGAAAACGTCAGGACGATAAATGACCGAGTAGAAAACATCAATGGGCACTACGATTTTATTATCAGTCGTGCAGTTGCGGCCATGCCTACATTTGTCAATTGGACTAAAAGTAAAATTGCAAAAAACTCAAAACATAAAATTAAAAACGGGATTATCTATTTAAAAGGCGGGGACTTATCTGAAGAATTAAAGCCCTACCGAAACGCTCAAATTATTCCAATTACAAATTATTTTAAAGAAGATTTTTTTGAAACTAAAAAGATAGTCTATCTACCACAGAAGTATAAGGGGTAATTTGCTAAGTTTATTTATATCAAAGTAATTCGCCTTGTAACTAATAAATTTGCGAGGTGTACTGAATTTAGTTACATTTGATTCATAAATGTTGATGATGAATTTAAAAGAATACATAAACTTAAGAATAAATGAATTTACTAAATTATGTCTCTCACATAATGTGACATATCTGTATGCATTTGGTTCATCAGTAAGAAGCGATTTTGATCAGAAATCGAGCGATATTGATTTACTAATAGAAATTGAAGAGAATGATCCGATAGAAAGAGGATCTAAATTGATTAATATCTGGGATAAGTTTGAAGCTTTTTTTGAAAGGAAAGTAGACCTGTTGACCTCTAGTTCAATTAAAAATCCGATTTTGAGACAAAACATAGAGGCTTCAAAAGTTCTGATTTAT
>CAYMXD010000083.1:0-7832 GCA_964394095.1 uncultured Mesohalobacter sp.
TGTTTTTGCTTTCTGTATGGCGTGATCAAAAATTCTTTTATCCGGCTTTTTGTATCCTGCAGCTTCGGCAGTAGTCACCGTTTCAAAAAAGTGATCTATACCGGAAGATTTTATTTTTTTATGCTGAATGATCTCAAAACCATTTGTAATAATATGAAGCCTGTATTTTGTCACCAAATAATTTAAGATGTCTTCGGTGTCGGGAAATAGATGAATTTGTTTTGAAAGATTGTCAATGTATTCGTTTGCAATAAGATCAATAAAAGGTTTATCGGCTTTCATAGACAAGGTATCAAATACTTCTTTAAGTCTGTAATACCTAAGATTTACAGAATCGATTTCATTTTTCCGATACATATTCCAGTATTTGAAATTTACCGGCTTGTAAACCTCCATAAAGTCTTTCAATCCAACTTTAATGTTGTGTTTTTCGAAAATCAGGTTGAAGGTAATTTCAGAATTTTTTTCAAAATCCCATAGGGTATGGTCTAAGTCGAAAAAAATATCGGTTAATTTATTTTGAAACATTCATTATTAGTTTTGTGAATTTTAAAATTTTAGTTTTTAAACTACTTTCTTCAAAATCAGAATTATCTAAAAGTAAATTATATTGGGTATTAATATCTTTATTTTTATTTAATGTTTCCTCTAATTTATCAATACTTTGAGATTTTAAGGCTTTTGTACTGCAAAAATAAGGATGAAATTCGATTGGTGAAGCCTGCTCCAGGTTAAGGTCGTAAAATAGAAAAGGAGTGCAGGTCCCCGCTCTAAATCCTATTTGATCGTAATAGCCCATAGAAAAGTCGTGTTCTATATCTGTCTTATCCAGGCTGACGTAAAAGTCTGGAAAGTTAATGCCCCTGTCTTTAATCAAGATGTTGGTCAACTCATGATTTGCAATCTGTTCAAACCTTTTAATTTCTTTTTTAAACATATCAAAATCCTGAATGGCTTCATAGCTGGGTAGTAGTCCTGTTTCGCAGTAATCTCCCATAGATTTAATCAATTTTTTGTAAACCCTTTTTCGGTGATTTATATTTTTGGTGTAAATGCTATAATCCCCTAATTGAAACATAAAAAATATTTCAAATCCTAATTGGTCTCTGTGTTTAACTAATTCATCGTAAATGTTGTAAGGATCCTTATCTGGAATAAACCATGTTTTTATTCTTGTGTAAATTTCTTTAAACCTAAACCTGAAGGTATCACTCAAAAATCCAACTATACTTCTGGAGATTCCATGCTTCCTATATTTGTATGCTTTTTCTACAGCGATAAGCATTTTTAGATTGGTATTTTGATGATTGAATTCAACATCTTCAAATTTCTGCTTTAAAATTTCGGCAAATTTTGCCATCCATATGTTGATGATGGGTTTGGTTAAAAAGTTATTTTGATACCCCAAGCTCTCTTCCGCCGGAAAATCAGTGATTTTATTTTTTACATGCGGAAGGTATTCCTCATAGCGTGTTAGTAAAAAAAAGCTGGCTGCAAAAATGTCGTAGGGAATATCGCTTTGGGTTGAAGTCTTTAAGAAATAAGGTTCACCTTCCCATTCTGATACGCTAATCTCTAGATCATTTACACCCTGTTCATTTAATAAGCCTTGTGCTTGGATAAATATCTCGTTTCCTAGACGTTGATTGGCATAGGAAAATTTAACGCCCTTAAACCCAATGAAGGTTTCAATTTTCGTTGTAAAATTAATATTGAAGCCTAAAATACGCTTACATACCTGCCTGAACGTATAGTTGATACGCGGTGTAACTTTAGGAACGTAGATTAATATATCCATAGATCAAATAAGCTGTTCATCGGCGAAGCTAAAATAAGATTTATCAGTTACAATCAAGTGGTCTAAGAGCTTAATGTCCATTATTTCTGATGCACTCTTAAATTTCTCGGTGAGTTTGATGTCCTGCCGGCTGGGCTTTAAGGTGCCGGAGGGATGATTGTGGGCGAGAATGATAGATACCGCTCCTGAGGAGATGGCTTTTTTGAAAATTAATCTGAGATCTACAATGGTACTGGTAATACCGCCTTTACTTGCCTGATGCTTATTAATTACCTTGTTGGAGTTATCTAAAAAAAGCACCCAGAATTCCTCATGTTCCAGTTCGCCTAATTTAATTTTTAAGACATTGTAGGCATCTCGGCTTGATGTGATTTTCGGAAAAATGGGAACCTCTGCATTACCATGTCGTTTTCCCAGCTCCAGCGCTGCTATAATACTAATGGCTTTAGCCTCACCTATGCCTTTGTAATTTTGCAGTTGTTCTATGCTCATTTTACTGAGCTGTTTAAGCTTATGATCCTGTTCTCCCAGTATGCGTTTACATAAACCTACAGCACTTTCTTCCCGATTTCCAGAGCCAATCAAAATGGCCAGAAGTTCAGCATCACTAAGGGCTGATTTTCCTTTGCGTAAAAGTTTTTCTCGCGGTCGGTCATCTTCAGACCAGGATTTTATGGAAAAAGATGTATTGTGTTCTGGCATGGGTTAAATTTAATGAAAAGTTTTCATTTTTTAATAATAGGACACAACTATCCGAAAGAATGGAGAAAAGACCGCTACGCTGTAAGACAAAAGAATAAAGACAAGTTGATTTTCAGTTTTTTAAGGAATAAATCACCCTGTTTATGGAGAATTTTTACTGAAAACTTAATTTTATAAGTTTTGTAGTTTTTTAAAATAAAACACAATTTAACATTCTTATTTAAAAAGTCTTATATCTAAATTCTAACAGTGCAACGGTCTATTTTCTTAAAGTTTCGGATGCTTCTGATAATAGGATTAATTAAACGGAATGTTGTTTTAAATGTTTTATAAATACGTCTTACAAAATACATCGGTAATATACTTGTCGCAGATTGATAAAGGCAACCTGTTCCAAAAGTATTGTGAGGATTAGTAAGTCAAATATGTATGATTTTTAAATGGTTTTTTTAATCAAAATTCTTATACAAATGCTAAAATTTAAAATCTTTTATTATCGGATGTGTTAAAAATTTTATATTACCGATAATAAGTAATATCTTTGTGGTATGTGGAATATAGATTTAGCATACAGAGAAAAACTTCAGCCTACCTATGATAGGCTTTATGAAAAGAAAAAGCTTTTGAACGAGGCTAGACCATTACCGCAAATTGCCTTACATAGAATAAAAGAAGCCTTATCAGTAGAATGGACTTATAACTCCAATAGTATAGAGGGTAATACGCTTACACTGCAGGAAACTCAGCTAGTGCTACAAGAAGGCGTAACCATAAAAGGAAAATCTCTTAGGGAGCATTTTGAAGCCAAAAATCACGAAAAAGCGCTTCAGCATATGTATCAAATAGTCCATAAAGATTATCAACTTAATAGCAAAGATATTTTAGATTTGCACGGCTATGTCCTTAGAAGTATAGAAGATGACTATGCGGGTAGACTCAGGACTGCAGGGGTGAGAATTTCCGGTGCCAATTTTATACCGCCAAACGCTAGAAAGGTTCCTGATTTACTAGAAGAACTTATTGCATTTATAGTAGAGAATCCGCTTCAGCTTAACGATATTGAATTAGCTACAGTGTTTCATCACAAATTTGTTTGGATACACCCTTTTTTTGATGGTAATGGGCGTACTGTAAGGCTAGTCATGAATTTACTTTTGCTAAAGGTAGGATTTACTCCTGCTATTATTTTAAGTACAGACCGCAAGAAATACTACACCGCGCTTAATGCAGCAAATCACGGTAATTATTACAAACTTAGTCTGCTTATGCTTCAAGCTCTAGAACGCACAATGAATATTTATATTGGCTCATTGCCAGATAATGATTTGGGCTTTACTGAAATATCAAATTTAGTAGAGGAAGAGGATTTGCCTTATGGGCAAGAGTACATCAGTTTGTTGGCGAGAAAAGGAAAAATTGATGCTTATAAAGAAGGCAGAAATTGGCTAACCACCAAAAAGGCCATCCTTGATTATAGAAATAATAGGGAGCGTATGAAATAGATGATGCTCTGTTTTCTCAATAAATTTTCTTAAACTAAAAAGCTGATTATTATGAAATCGTTGAATACACAATATATACTAGTCTTTTAATAAAATGTATCTTTGCCAATTCTCAACTAATCTTATCGGATTACTGACGTCAATATATGACTTATTTTAAAAAAATTATACGATTTGCCAGGCCCTATAAAGCTTATGCTGTTGGTAATATTATAGCCAATATCTTTTATGCCCTTTTTGGTGCTTTATCTTTTATGGCATTAATACCTATGATTAGGGTTTTATTTGATAAAGATACCGAACCCGTTACTGAAAAACCAGTATATACTAATTTGGTTGATGCTAAAGATTTTGTATTTGATTCCCTGGCTTATCATATTCAAAGTTACTCAAAAGACGACCCTTCCGTAGCTTTATTAATTGTCATAGGATTGGTGGTGGTCTTATTTTTTCTTAAAAATATATCCAATTATGCAGCACTTTACTTTGTGACTTTTTTGAGAAACGGTGTGCTGAAAGATTTGAGAAATGCCTTGTATAAAAAAACCATTCAGTTGCCCTTATCCCATTATTCTGAAAAACGAAAAGGTGACACGATCGCTAGAATAACCAGCGATGTTTTAGAAATACAACATTCTTTTTTGTCTATTTTAGAATTGTTGGTGAGAGAACCTTTAACTATTATTTTTACAATAATTTTCATGCTATTTCTAAGTGCTAAATTAACCTTATTTGTGTTTGTGTTTATTCCAATCTCAGGATTTATTATCTCTTTAATCGGTAAATCTTTAAAAAGCAAATCTGATTTAGTGCAAAAAGAACAGGGTCATTTTTTATCCATTCTTGAAGAAACTTTAGGTGGCTTGAAAATCATAAAAGGATTTAATGCAGAATCTATTTTTATGAAAAAGTTTTCAGACTCTACAAAACGGTTTTTTGATTTTTCAAATACCTTACTCAATAGACAGAATCTGGCCTCTCCAACATCAGAATTTCTGGGAATTGCAGTAATTGCGGTCTTGCTTTGGTATGGCGGAAGAATGGTGCTGCTGGACGATAGTTTAGATGGCGCTACCTTTATAGGCTTTATGGGCTTTGCCTATAATATTCTCACACCGGCCAAAGGGATTTCTAAGGCCTCTTATAATATCAAAAAAGGTAATGCTGCAGCAGAACGGGTGTTGCAAATTTTAGAAACAGAAAACAGTATTAAAGACCGTAAAGACGCCATTGATAAAACTAGCTTCGAATCTGATTTATCTATTGAAAACTTATATTTCAAATATGAAGACGATTATGTTTTAAAGAATTTTTCTGCAACATTACCTAAAGGAAAAACTTTGGCTCTGGTTGGGCAGTCGGGTAGTGGGAAATCTACAATAGCCAACTTGATTACCCGTTTTTACGATATTGAAGAAGGCGCTATAAAAATTGACGGTACAAATATCAAGGACATTACTCAAAATTCTTTGCGAGGTTTAATGGGACTCGTTACTCAGGATTCTATTCTGTTCAACGATACGGTTGAAGAAAACCTAAGGATTGGTAAGCCGGATGCTACTCGAGATGAATTACACAATGCCTTAAAAGTGGCAAATGCTTATAATTTTGTTATGAATCTGCCAAAAGGACTGCAAACCAACATCGGTGATAGTGGTAACAAGCTCAGTGGCGGACAAAAACAGCGTTTGTCCATAGCCCGAGCTGTACTCAAGAATCCGCCAATTATGATATTAGACGAGGCTACCTCTGCCTTGGATACGGAAAGTGAAAAACTGGTTCAGGAAGCCCTTGAGAATATGATGAAAAACAGAACCTCTGTGGTAATTGCCCACCGATTATCGACTATTCAAAGTGCAGACCAAATCATCGTCATGCAGGATGGCGAAATTGTAGAACAAGGGAAGCATCAGCAATTAATGTCTAAAAAAGGGATGTATAAAAAACTGGTAGATATGCAATCTTTTCAAGCCTAGTACTTTATGGAAATTGAAGAAGAAAAAGATCTTATTGATAGGTTATGCTCTGTAAAACATGCTGATGCCGCCTTTAAAGAGCTAGTAGACAGTTATAAAGAACGTTTGTACTGGCATATTCGTTATATCCTGAAGAACCATGAGGATACTGATGATGTGTTACAAAATGTGTTTATAAAGATCTATAAAAACATCAGGAAATTTAAAGGCGACAGCCGTTTGTATTCCTGGATGTATAGAATTGCCAGAAATGAATCGCTTACCTTTCTGAAAAAGCGCTCTAAAATGCTAAAAATCACCAGTGAAGAATTACAAGATCATATAGTAAATAATCTGGAAAGTGATGTGTATTTTGAGGGAGACAAAATTCAATTGAAATTGCAGCAGGCTATTAATACATTACCGGAGAAGCAGCGCGAGGTGTTTCAATTGAGATATTTTGAGGAAATGAAATATAAAGATATGGCAGACTTATTGCAGACCACGGAAGGGGCCTTAAAATCTAATTATCATCACGCTTCAAATAAAGTTGAAGAATACCTGAAATCGAATTAAATATAATCAATTTATGGTTTCAATGGAAGTAAATAAATTCTGTAATTAAACAAAAATTAGAATTAAACCTTTTTGAAAATCAATTGTCTAAATAAGAAATGAGAGATTCAAAGCACATATCGAAAATCAGTGGATTTAAAGTCCCAAAGTCCTACTTTGAAGATTTTGAGGTAAAAGATTTTACAGCAGAAAAGCGAAACCTGAAATCGGGATTTTTTGTGCCTGAACATTATTTTGAAAACTTTGAGGTTAGAGTTCCTCAACAGACTAAAGTTATCAGGCTTTCAGATGTTCAAAAAACTGTTGCTGTGGCAGCTGTGTTGTTAGTCATTTTAGGAACTTTACTGACGGGTTTATTGATTGACTCACAACCAAACACACAGCAACTTAATTTTAGTAAAATCAATAAAACCCAAATTGAGGATTATTTAGAAGACGAAATGCTGATGGATCACGATCTTTATGTTGACGATGAAGATTTAAATCTAAAATCAATTAAAATTGAGAAAAATTTTATAATTGATGATATGGATGATATCTCAATTGAACAATTAATGGATTATTAATTTTAGATTTCATAACTTTAAACTTAAATTTTACTCATGAGAACTTTTATATTCATAGTAAGTCTGTTCTGTTTAGCAAATACATTTGCTCAGAAAGGAGATGATAGTGATGTAAAGTCTTATCAAATAGCATTTATTACAGAGCGTTTAGACCTAAATTCTAAACAGGCTCAGCAATTTTGGCCCATCTACAACACCCATAGCAAAAGATACGACAGTTTAAAAAAAAATACTTGGGAACCTATTAAAAAAGATTTGAAGAATATAGATAACCTTTCAGAGAAAGAAGCAGAAGCCTTACTTCAGCAATACAGAGCCTACAAAAAGAAAAGGTTGGAATACAGAGAAGCTTTTATCACCGAACTACTCACCGTGATTTCTCCTAAAAAAGTGATGCAGCTTAAAAAAGCAGATTACGATTTTAATAAGGAGTTGCTTAAACAATACTCTTCTAATTAAAAGTCCACGGCTTTTTTCCCTACTTTTGCATCTCAATTATTTGTATGCGTTTACATAGAAATTTAGTATTTGCAGTTGTAGATTGTTTACAACTCATATTTAATAAGGGCGAATATGCCGACAAACAACTCAGGAAAACCCTCAAACTGGATAAAAGATGGGGGTCTCGAGACCGTGGCTTTATTGCAGAGACCGTTTACGATATCGTGAGATGGCAAAGATTGTATGCTGAAATAGCCGATGCCCACATGCCCTACAAGCAGGAAGACTTGTT
>CAYMXD010000084.1:0-7831 GCA_964394095.1 uncultured Mesohalobacter sp.
CCATTATCGTCAATAGTATAATGATACTTAATTAAAAATTGCTCATATGATCCATCTTCGTACTCTTTATATGTATAGTTTTCTAAAATATTAGGATCAGGGTTATTCCTATATACAAAAAAAGTATACGTGGTAAAATTTTCATTTTCGATTATTTGAACTCTACTATCATTAATATAAAACCCGTATTTATTGGATTCATTAATATTTTTATTTGTTTTACTATTTCTAAATTCATCAACTTTACTAACTATATTCTTATGATGAGATTCAAATTCTTCCCATGTAGTTAGTTTAATGTTTAGTCTCTCTGTTTGTTGTTCGGGTGTATTTTTATTAAAGTTGTCATTTTCACACCCTAAAAGCGAAGACACAAGTATTAATACCATTAAAAATTTAAGTTTTTGATTCATTCGTTTTGATTTTAAAGTTAATTTTTATTTTTAGTTGAGTCATAAATTAACCACAATCCGTTATACCCCACCCAAATATACACTTATCCCCCAAAATTTTACAGCATAACACCACATTTTCATTGTCGTTATCAGTTTTACGTTTTTCTATGGCGATGGCGATCAATAGAATATCGTGGCATTAGTTATGTATAATTACTTTATTAAAAAAAAACTAATACTCTACCCCGATAACGCAAGCCCCCGTTCCGTATGTGCTTCTATTTTATCTTTAATCGCCTGGAGCTTGATGCTGTTTTCTTTAATTTCTTTTGCAGAGATATCTTCTAAGAAGGTGTTTTGAAGCTGTTCTTTTCATGTTGATTCAAATTACGCATAACTTCACTATGGTAAATAATCTACCATTTATCCATATCAAAACGCCTCAATCTCCACCCAAACATTCCCTTTGTGATGAGATTCTACGGCTTTTTCAATAAAGTTCATGCCTCTACTGCCATCTATGATGCCAGGGAATTCGCCGTGGTCGTAATCTTCTCTATTAATGGCTTTGGCCACGCCTTTATAAATATTGCCCATGGCATCAAAAATGCCTTCCGGATGACCCGGCGGGAGTTTAGTGCCGTCTAAAGATAAACCTGAATTGTACTCGTGGCCTGGTTTTAAAACCTGCATGGCTTTGCCTTCTTCCATCAAATACAAATAATTGGGGTTTTCTTGTTCCCATTTTAACCCGGCTTTGTCCCCGTAAATTTTGACGATAAAACTGTTTTCCTCGCCTGTAGCGATTTGACTGGTGCAAATTACACCTTTGGCTTGTTGGTTTAAGCGCAATAAAACCGTAGCATCTACATCCATATTGTTATCTGTGTACACAAAATTCAAATCCGATAAAACCGACTGGATTTTAAGCCCGCTCACGTATTCCAGCATGTCAAAAGCATGAGTACCAATATCGCCCAAACAACAACTGATTCCTGATTTTTCAGGATCTAACCTCCAGGTCGATTTACGCTGGGCTTCATCATGAATGATGGGATTTATCCAACCCTGATAGTATTGTGCATCCACTTTTTGAATTTTTCCTAAAACACCATTTTTCACCATTTCTCGCATCTGACGAATCATAGGATAACCGGTGTAGGTATAAGTCACCGCAAAAACACGATCATGTTTTTTTAAGGTCTGGTATAACATCTTGGCTTCTTCAAAGCTGGTGGTCATGGGATTTTCGCAAATCACATGAAAACCGTTTTCCAAAAGCGTTTTGGCCATGGGGAAGTGTAAAAAGTTAGGCGTAAGCACAGATACCACCTGCATACGTTCAGCTTCCGGGAGTTTTTGTTCCTCTCTAACTAAAGTGTTTAAGTCTTTATAAACTCTATTGACGGGGATGCCAATAGACGTGGCAAACGCCAGACTATCTTGGTGCTCGGCATTAAATACGCCGCCTACAAGTTGGTATTTATCATGCATGGATGAAGCAATGCGATGTAAAACACCGATGAGCGAATCGCTACCACCGCCAAGAATCCCTAATTTAAGTTTTGTTGACATAGTTGTTATTTTTTCTTATGATGATTTGAATTAAGGTAATGTTCTCGGATTAAGTCTCTTCCAAAGTCTCCATCAAAATCTCGCCATACGGTATGAATGTGGTTGGCATTGTTCTGGGTATTGTCAAACTCTATTAGAAAAGTTTTGCCTTGAATCCTGTAGTAATGTCCTTTTCCTTTTGTTAAAGCACCTGCCCAAGCAAATCTGATTTTATCAAATTCTTCTTTTTCAATTTTACGCGCCCGTTCTTGAGCAAGATCCTCCGGAATTGAGCTTAAATATTGTCTTATCAGTTCTTTTAATCTTATTTTTTGTTCAGCATTTAATTTACCGGCTTCAATACCAACAGGTCTCAGGGGAGCAACTTCAATGGCATTTGTGGTGACGATATCCTCAAAAGAGGCTTTTTGAAAAACTACGGCTTTCTTTTGCTGTTCAGAAAGTGAGTTTAACAGCTCAAAGGCCATATCTTCTTCTCTATGCAATGTCCTTTCCCCTTTTCTGCTGCCTGCAGGGATAGTTGCCGGATTGGCTCCAAAAAATCTTGGTGTTGTCGATATCTTATCCTCAGATACCGTAAAATTCAATGATACATGGTGTCCTTCAAACGACCAGGCCCAAACACTATCTGTTTTTGGGTCTCCATAGATAGCGATAAAGTAAGCCCCATCATCTCTAAAGTCGGGATCGCCACCCAATTCTATCAAGACATTTTCCAATTCTATTATTTCCTGAGTCTTCTCGTAACCTGACTCACTCAAAAACGACTGAAGCATGTGTGAAAATTCTACTTTCTGGCCGTCATTTAATTCATCGATTCTTAGCCCGGTTCTCGGCAACATCTTAGCCGGCAAAAAATGCCAGAAATTCCTTGAAGTGTCATCCATAGGTTTCATAAGCTTACTTCGTTGGTCTTCATTCAAAGATTCTAAAAACCTTATCGTAGGCTTGTTTATACTTGAACCCATGAATAAAAATGATAAGACCATTGCAAAGGCGAAGCGTGTTATTTTTTTCATTTTAGTATTTTTTCATTCAAAATAAGGCCTAAGGGCAAATAGGGTGAACATATTTAATGTGTTTAGAGTATATTTTTTGTCAACAATATGCTAAAAAAATCAATGATATAAGATTCTGATTAAAGAGCGCAAATGATTTTTTGTGAGCCCTTTACTTCACGATATGAGATTAAAACCTAAACAATTTAATACCCATAAAAGCGAATTATATATTTTTAAAGAATTTATATAAATAGATCTTTTTGAAGGCAAATCAAAACCAAAATCTGCAAACTCACCTAAAATCAAATTTCCATAAAAATCAATTGGCAAAAAGATTGTAAACAGGATTCCACTTTTAATGCTTTATTGTTAGTTTAAAGATTGCGCAGACTTCAACAATAAATTTTTAGTAGCTTCAATCCCTTCTTTTTCAGATAATCTTTCACCTTCATACTCTACACCAATAAAGCCTTTATAGCCGGAATCTTTGACGAGTTGCATGATTCTTGTAAAGTCTAAGGTGGTTTCATTTCCCTTATCGTCAAAATCATAAGACTTGGCACTTACCGCCTTGGCTTCTTTAAGCATCATTTCTATGCCTTGGTATTTATCAGGATACTCTTCTATGCATTCGCCCCAGGTTGAGCCATCCTTTCGTTTTACACACCAGTTTCCAAAATCCGGCAGTGTCCCACAATTGTCCATATTGACCATGTCTATGGCTTCCATCATTAATGGGGCATCAGAAGATAACCAGCCGTGATTTTCACAAAGCACATTGATGTCTTGGGTAGCTGCGTAGGCAGATAATTTTTTTAGCCCATCAACAACCGCCGGAAGCCATTCTTTAGGGTCGTTGGTGCCAAAGGTATTGACTCGAATAGAGTGAGCCCCAAGTTTCTTAGCTGCATCTATCCATTTTTTGTGGTTTTCCACAGCCTTATTTCTTTCAGTTTCATCAGGACTGGCCAAATCGCCCTCATTGTCTACCATAATCAATACGTTTTGCATGTTGTGTTCTTGACTTAAAACATTTAGTGAGTCTATAACTTTATCAAAACCCAGGTTTTCAATTTCGTTAGCATAGATATGGTTGACATATTCCAGACCTTCAAAGCCCATTTCTTTAGATATTTTTGCAAACTTAAACGGGTCAACGCCTTTATCGTTAAATGTTCGGTGCAATGACCACTGGGCTAAAGAAAGTTTAAAAAAAGGCGTGTTCTCCTTTTCAACTTCTTCAGATTTACGCACTTCTTCAGTGGGTTTTTGATGGTCTTTACAGCTGATGCTAAAAATTAAAAAACAAAATAAGCTAAATGGTAAAATTGATAGTTTCATAGGGTAGTTTTAAAAAGAGGTTATAAAAATGCTAAAAAAATTATGAATTTAAAAAAATCATCTGCCAAAATAGTAAAATAAAACTCAAAAGTGTATTTTTATCGGCTTATAGTTGAAAAATACTGAATTAGAGCTTTATGGATAGAAAGGAAATTGATGCTTCCGGTGAGCAATATGATGCTATTGTGGTGGGAACAGGAATCTCAGGGGGATGGGCAGCTAAAGAGCTTTGTGAGAATGGGCTTAAAACTTTGGTTTTGGAACGGGGCCGAAATGTAGAACACATTAAGGATTACAAAACCGCCCATATGGATCCTTGGGATTTTCCGAATGGAACTGCACCTACCAAAGAAACCAAAGCGCGTAAATTTAAACAAAACCGAACAGGTTATGTTACTAAAGAACCACATCAGCATTTCTTTGTAGATGACATCAAACACCCCTATAACGAAAAAAGACGTTTTGACTGGATTCGAGGTTACCATGTAGGAGGACGGTCTTTAATGTGGGGACGCCAAAGTTACCGCCTGAGCGAAATCGATTTCGCCGCCAACAAAAAGGAAGGAATAGGCGTAGATTGGCCGGTACGCTATAAAGACATTGAACCTTGGTACGATAAAGTTGAAGAATTTATAGGTGTAAGCGGCGAAAACCTCGGGCTTAAACAGTTACCGGATCAAAAGTTGCTCAAACCTATGAATTTGAATTGTGTTGAAGAGCACCTTAAAACGAAAATGGACGAAAGCTTTGATGATGGTAGATTGCTAACTATTGGCCGTACTGCGCACATTACCGAAGGCACTAAACCCGGTGCCGGGAGAGCATCCTGTCAATACCGAGACCGATGCATGCGAGGTTGCCCTTATGGCGCTTATTTTAGCAGTAATTCGTCCACTTTACCCACGGCAGACGCTACCGGAAATATGACTTTAAGGCCCTTCTCTATTGTTCATGAAGTCATTTATGATGAGCAAACCCAAAAAGCAACCGGCGTAAGGGTCATTGATACTGAAACTAAAGAAAAATTGGTTTTTAAAGCTAAAGTCATTTTCTTATGCGCCTCTTCTATGGCGTCAAATTCTATTTTACTGCAATCTAAATCTAAACGCTTTCCAAATGGCCTTGGAAACGATTACGATCAGGTTGGACGGAATTTGATGGATCATCATTTTTGGGTAGGTGCAACAGCGGTAGCCGAAGGCTTTGAAGACAAATACTACAAAGGGCGTCGGGCTAATGGCCTTTATATTCCGAGATTTCGAAATCTCGGAGGTAAAACCGATGCTAAAGATTTTATAAGAGGATATGGGTATCAAGGCGGAGCAACACGTTCTAATATTTCTGAAATGGTTGCTGAACTCAAGTATGGCCCTCAATTGAAAGAAGCCATTTTAAAACCCGGGCAATGGAATATAAGCTTACTCGGCTTTGGTGAAACGCTTCCAAATCCAAACAACAGAATGTATATGGATGATGATAAAAGAGACGAGTGGGGCTTGCCCACCATAACTTTTGATGCTGATTTTGGAGAAAATGAATTGGCCATGAGAAAAGACATGAAATTGCAGGCAGAAAATATGCTGAAAGCCGCCGGATTTAAAAATGTTCAGGGATACGACATCAAAGAAAAAAGAGCCATGGGGCTGGGCATTCATGAAATGGGCGGTGCCAGAATGGGACATGACCCCAAAACTTCTGTGGTAAACAAATACAATCAAGTCCATGCCTGTAAAAATGTTTATGTAACCGACGGGGCATTTATGACCTCTGCCGGGTGCCAGAATCCTTCACTCACCTATATGGCTTTTACTGCAAGAGCAGCCAATCATGCCGCCAAGCAACTAAAAAATAATCTGACTTAAAAGATAAGATTCATGAAAAGACGAGCAGTTTTAAAACGATTAGGTTTTGCCTCAGCGGCTATTGTAGCGACGCCAACGCTTATGAGCCTACTCCATAGTTGTTCTACGTCCCCCAAATTATGGACACCTCAATTTTTGAATATAGAAGAAGGACAGGCGCTAAGAAAAATGGTAGATGTATTTTTGCCTAAGACCGATATAGCATCCGCCACCGAAGTTAATGTCCCGGAATTTATAGACCGTTTTGTCGATGAGGTTTATGATACAGAAGACCAGTTGACCTTTAAAGATGCCTACGCCAAAATGTTGGTAAAACTGAAAAACCATACCCAAAAGCAGGTTGATGAGCTTGAAGATAAAGATATCCAAAGTTTCTTAGACGAACATTTGAAAGTAAAAGGTGAAATAGATAATGAACGACAAAACAATCCTGACTTTAAAGGACTAACAATTTCAGAATGTTTAAATACTATAAAAAGTTTATGTATAAATGCCTATCTTGGAACTGAAAACATCGGTGAAGACGTCCTGGCTTACGACCCTGTCCCCGGGGCTTACTACTGTGGAGATTTAGAAGAATTAACCCAAGGTAAACGTTGGTCTTTGGATTGATAAATTTGTTGAGATTTTTGGTGTAACCTCAATTTTGAATATAAAATATATTGACTTAGGCATACAAGAAATAATACTAATATCAAGTAAAACACAAATTATCAACGTTTTAAACTATATTTTAGGATATGGATTAGCTTTACCACAGAGTATCACAAAGGCACAAAGGCTCACAAAGAAGGAATATATTTTTATGTAATTGATTATCAACATATAAATGTATTGGTTAAACCCCCGCTAGCGCTCGTCTTTGACGAGTGCAAAAACGCATATTATTTTACCAACCCATAAACCCGGTATCGCTAAACTTTTTATCTATAAGTTCTTTTTTGGGTTTTGACGAGTGTCAAAAACTCTAACAATATAGATTTTTGATTTCCCAATACGATAGGTGATTTTACAGTGTTTTATGATTAGTTTTCGATAAGTATGTTTAAGGTGTAAAAATGTCTCATCTATTGCTCCTACTTTTGTTAAATCAATATCCGGATCTTCTAATACTTCTAACTGTTTAAAGATTTTATTTACAATGGTTTCCGTCTTTTCTATACCATACAGATTGTAGCAGAACTCTTTAAATTTACCAAGATCACGTATAGCTCTTTTCGTTAATTCTAAGGGTTTTACTTTAGCTCCCAACTATCAATAATTTTTTTAGCTTCCTTTAAACTATAAGTTCTTCCTGCTTTGATATCTGCTTCTCCTTCGGCTATCATACGATCTAATCGCTTTTGCTCCATATACGATTTAGCCGTTTGGTATAGTTTATCTATAAACTGTTTGTCGCCAATTTCAATATACTTATATAACTCTTCTTTGATTTCTATTGTGCTCATACTCATAAATTCTATATTGTAAAATTACAAAATTTGTTCCTAACTGATCGGATGCAATGCACTAACAATGTCATGCCAATAGTCTATATCATCTTTAAGGATGCTTTCGGATTAATATAGACAATCTTATCATACTTTCATTTGTTTTGTAAATCCCCGCTAGCGCTCGTCTTTGACGAGTGCTAAACTCAGTTCTCTACAGTATTCTA
>CAYMXD010000085.1:0-1940 GCA_964394095.1 uncultured Mesohalobacter sp.
CTAACAAAGTCTTTGTTTTGTTTTATGATAGAAAAATCAACTCGTTCACCTATCAATGGATATCTATTCTCAAGTGTAAATGACTTTTTGTCTTCCAAGTCAAATATAGCCTCCTTATTAAAAAAAGTTTCATAAATTAAAAACTTATCGGCTCTATTGGGAATTCTACCGTTAATGGTGATTTTCTGGGTTAGGCCATTTTTTCTTTTATAGTTATAAGTTACGGGTTTTGAGAATATATTATCCCAATCATAGCGACTCCAGCCTTGGGTCAACAATAATAAATCTAGATTGTAATCTACTTGTCTATTAAGCTTAGAAAAGTAATAAGGCTTGTTTTCGATATATCCGGTTACAAATGGGTCTAATAAGAAGGCTGAACTGATGTTTTGATTTTTGATATAAGAAATATTTTGTTCCGGAAGTACAGAAATACTCAAAGTTGATTTATGATTGAAATCAGGTATAGAAAGGTTTAGCGAAATACTGTCTTTTATTTGTGAAGATGTCAATACTTCTATATCCTCTTCACTATCTAGACCTTTAGATCTGTTAAAAATTAAGCGTTCGGCCACAGGGGTACTATTCACCATTAAGGTGATGGTGTTCACCCCATAAAAGAGCTGATTTTTCTTTATAGATTTGGCTATCGATGTATTTTGGGTATTAATCTCTAGTGGAATATCAAATCTTTTACCTTCCTGATGAATCAGTAAACGTACATCATAATTGCGTTCTTGAGCGTTTTTCGGAAAAAAAGAAGACACATTGATGATCGTTTGTTGAGGCAGGATGTTGTTGACACTAAGAGCATAACCATAAGGCTTTATGTCATCTATTTGTTTCTCAATGATTTCCCCGTTTGGCAAATTGACTTCAACACGGTACTTCACATTTTTTTTAGGCTCAAAATTTGCTCTGGCATGGCCTAGGCTGTTACTTTTGAAATTGAATATAGATTTTCCGTCTTCCAAAATTTGGGCATTAAATGGAACACCTAAGCCCTTCTGATTAATTAATTTTAACGCAAGGGTACTATTGCAATTCACAATACTGTGACCACCTTCTGGTAAAATTTGAAGATCATAAGATTTTAAATTTTGTTTGGATTGAGGTTTTTGTGAACCTATGACTTCAAATTTCTGAAGATGAGTGTAATCTTCTGAAAAATTTTTCATGTAATGGGTTTCAGCTTTCAGGTAATATTCACCGTCACTAAAAGTGGAATCAATACTTATCTGCCCTTTAAAAAGACCGTCTACAACAAGGTATAGTTTTTTGGAGAGCATATTGCCTTTGTGGTCATAAACGCCCAATTCTACATTCCTTGTGCTTGTATTTAGGTTTTGAGTTTGTCTATTGTAAGCATAACCTCTAAACCATAAATTATCACCCCTTAAATAGCTGCTTTTATTGGTATGCAGATACAGGGATTCCCGGGGCAAATTAAAATATTCGTCATAAGTTTTATATAGCTTAGATATTTCATTTTCAACATTTTGTCCTACAGACGACATAAAGTTCAATAAAACAAAAACTATAAAACCGTATCTCATGGTATTATTTTTTTTTTGAATACTAGCAATATTAAATTTTAAAGCAATTCTAAAACAAATTTTATAATTAGTTTAATAAAAAATATTAATCATCAACAAGGACCATAACATGACAACAAATGGCCCTAATAGTCCAACAAAAATCCCGCCTAACCTAAAATCTGATTGTTTAAGCATTCCTGTACTAAAGGCTATAGCATTAGGCGGTGTAGATACTGGCAACAACAATGCACAAGATGCAGATAAGCCAATAATCATGGGTAACGTGATAGAACTTGAAGCGTCTATAGTCATAACTAAAGAAATGGCTATGGGAATAAAAATAGTAGCTGTTGCTGTATTACTCATAATGTTAGAAAAAACAACAGTCAACAAACCAAAGGC
>CAYMXD010000085.1:1950-7785 GCA_964394095.1 uncultured Mesohalobacter sp.
AATCCTACAAAATATTGAGCAAGTCCTTGCTCCTGAACGGCTAAACCTAAAGCTAGACCACCGGCGACAAGCATTAAAGTGTCCCAGGGTAAAGCTCTAACTTCGTCTGACTGAATAATAGAAAACATGGTTAATCCCACAATGGGAACTCCAGATACTGCTGCAACCGGAATACCTGTAAACCCTGAAGTCAACCAAAGAACTAATGTTAAAACAAGAATGACTAATGTTATACGTTTATGTAGATTGGCGTGTCTATCAGGTTTTCTTTCTTCAATTGAATTTTTAAACAAATAATCGAGTTCCATAGTTTTGGTTTTGATAGGATTCTTCTTCAAAAGAACTACCCAGAATGCAAAAATTAAGACCAAAGCAATTGGAATCCCAAAAAGCATCCATTCTAAAAATGAAACTTGGATGCCCATACCCTCAAGTGCACCAACAACAATAGCGTTTGGTGCCGAACCAATAATGGTGCCCATACCGCCAACTGAAGCCGCCGCTGGTATCCCTATTAAAAGATTTTTAGACAAAGGAGCCTGAGACCCCAATGATTTTAAAATTGGGGTAATTGTAGCAATCATCATAGCTGTAGTGGCAGTGTTACTCATCAACATAGACAAAACTGCAGTCAGCATCATTAAACCAAGGAGTATGATGTCTGATCTGTTTCCAAATTTTGGAACCGTAATCTTGAGAAGATCCTTATCTAAACCAGTCTTTTTCATCCCTTCAGCCAGAAAAAATCCACCTAAGAAAAGCCATATTACACTATCAGACCATGTTTGAACATACTTCTTTGCATCTTCAGGGTTATCATTCCCTATACTAAATACCAGAAAACCAATAATTAAAATTCCTACCGCAAAGGGTGGTATGGCCTCAGTGACCCATAGGGCTATAGAAAAAAATAAAATGAACAATACAAAATTTTGTGCTTCTGAAAATTCGGGATCACTAACCAGGTAAAACAGTCCCAAGGCAACTAAAAGAGAAATTAAAAAAAGGGTGAAGTGGCTGTGCCAGTTAACTTTTTTATTTATTCTTTTGAGGAATTTACCGGCATAGGTTCTAGAGTCTGCCATGTTAAATAGAATTAAGTTGCAAAATTAAGATATATTACTTATCAGTTATCAATATAAGTAAGACTATTTTCAGGTATATGATTTATATCATTTAATTTAAATTTATCAATTGAGATACTCAACAAACTCAGTTAAATTTATTTAATCGACTCTTGTGTCTTCAAGAAAACAAAATATTTTTATTTAACCAAATCTAATCTAGCCCAAAGCCAGTAATCGACTTGGTATTTTTTTAAATACAGATACTATAAGTCTAATAATAAAATAAGTTATAACAAGTAAAATTTCAAATTAAATGAAATGTTTTTGATGGTAAAACATTAAGGCATTAAGATAAGTTAAGCTCAATACCCTTAATTTTCTTGATTTCATGCCACAGGCAGACAGGTCTTAATGTTGAAAATAATTCAAGATTATAGCAGATTTAACGACCTGAATTATAACTTTGGCTTTATACTCCACTTAAAACTGAATTCTGAGACCGTAATTCCTTCCGAGTTATAAGCATTGACCGGCATATCGATGACCTGAGGAGAATTTTCTTTTATACTTCTGTTAACAGCTTCAATAACCTGCTGCCCGAAATGACATTCAAAATTTATTTGTCCGGTTGCTTTTTTATGAAATTGAGATTGAGTTTCTATAACCAACATAGATACAGGAACATCATGACGTTTTATGGCTTGCATAACTAAAGCTCCTGTGCTTAATTCTGCTGCCATTTGTTGTACCGCAAAATACAAACTCTTGAAAGGGTTTTGATTTATCCATCGGTGTTTAACCCTCACTACGGCCTTAGAACGGTCTATATATTTTAACCTAACCCCACAAAACCAAGCACTAGGAAGCTTGAACAATAAAAAAAGATTGATTTTACTTGGTGACAAAGTTTATGATTTTCTGTAAATATAGTCTTTTGTGTCTGTATTATCAAACAAACTTAAAGCTTAAATATATGTTAAAATATACTACTATGTTATACAAAGTAACTTCTAATGTATGTATCTTTGCTTAAGATATTACTATATGTAATAATATTTGATGAGATTAAAAACGAAATTATGAACATAGAAAACACCAAAGCTCAGATGCGTAAGGGTATTCTAGAATATTGCATTCTCTCTATTCTTAAAAATAACGACGCCTATGTAGCTGAAATTCTAGAGGAATTAAAAGCGGCGAAGCTTATTGTTGTTGAAGGTACCATTTACCCTCTACTCACTAGGCTAAAAAATGCAGAATTACTCGAATATAGAGGGGAAGAATCTACCGGCGGTCCACCAAGAAAATATTATAAGTTAACTGATGAAGGAACCAGTTTTCTAAATGAACTATCCTCATCATGGAAAGACCTTCAAGTCTCTGTAAAAACCATTACCACAAAAAACAATCAATCATGAATAAGACCATAGACATAAATATAGCAAACCAAATTTTTCATTTAGATGAAAATGCATACCTATCACTTAAAAATTATCTTGATGCCATTAAGGCCTATTTAGCCAATGAGCAAAGTCAGGAAGAGATTATTCAGGATATTGAAGCCAGAATAGCTGAATTGTTTATAGAGCGAATGATTTCAGACAAACAGGTTATTAACACAGAAGATGTCAATGAAATCATCAAAATTATGGGGCAGCCCGAAGACTATGATTTATCTGACGAAAATGAAAAAACTGCAAAAGCCTCACAAAACATCAACAAAAAACTGTTTAGAGACAAGGAAAACTCATATATCAGCGGAGTTTCAGCAGGTTTAGGGCATTACATGGGTATTGATGTTGTATGGGTGAGGTTATTATGGATATTGTTAAGCATTTTTACCACGGGCTGGTTTATAGTCATTTATATCTTGTTGTGGATATTAATACCCGAAGCACGAACCACAGCCGAAAAACTGGCCATGAAAGGCGAGCCCATCAACTTATCCAATATTGAAAAAAAAATTAAAGAAGGCTATGATAATGTATCCGAAAAATTTAAAGATGTAGATGTACAAAAGCAATCCAAAAAAGCACAGAGCAGTATTTCCAGCTTTTTTAGTCAGTTAGAAGTCATATTAGTGAGTCTTGGAAAAGTCCTTATTAAAATTATTGGATCCTTCTTACTGCTTATATCTGGTTTAGGGCTATTAGGAATCCTGTTTAGCGCGTTGGGTATAAGCGGCATAGGTCTTTTTTCGAGTGTTGATTTTGATACCTACGTAAGAATGGATGGATTTTTAAACAGCATATTCCCTACATGGCTTATCCTTATATCTATGTTTATAAGTGCGGTAGTTCCCCTATTATTTATCTTTATCTTTAGCTTAAAGATGCTGTTTTCAAACATCAAAAGGCCAAGTTTAGCATTTATTATTACATTAGTTAGTATTTGGCTGTTAGGTACAGCCACCTTAGTGTTTGCAGGGGTCAATTCTGAAACCAGACAAAAAGTAAAGGGCGAAACCGTAAACACGGAACAAATGAGGCTAGATACGCAAGATACCCTCTACATCAAAATGAAAGGAAATCTGAATTATACCAATTCGCCCTTTAGACATAATGAAACTAAAGTGACCTATGATAATGACAACAATAAAATCATTTATGACTCTGATGTTGATGTCAGGTTTCATGAAACCAATAATGATGAAGCCTTGATAAGAATTTCAAAATGGACATGGGATTTTGAAGAAGATAAAGCCAGAAACCTATCTCAATTTATTGATTACCAATACGAATTGAATGAAAATGAGTTGCTTCTAAACACATATTTAATCGCACCAATCGAATTAAAAAACAACTCAAGAGGTGTTGATATAGATATTTATGTTCCTGAAAACACCCTGCTTTCATTGCATAAAAATGTTGAATATTTTCTAAAAAACAGATTTAAAAATTATAAGATTGAAGAGCCATTCAATCAAATATATAACATAGAAGACCATAAGTTACACTGCATTGATTGTGAAGAAATCCCTAAAAATAAACAAGAACTTAAAACATCAGGCAACCAAACTGAAGAAACAAACGTCTTAAACAATAATGCATCTTAATAATTAACCTTTAAAACCAAAATCATGACAACACTACTTAAATTTTTTGCTTTTGCTCTTATAGCCGTAAGCGTACAATGCAATATGGTCAACTACAACACCATCAAGGGCACAGGAGAGGTCAATCAGGAAGATTTTAATTTAGAATCTTTTGATGAGGTGTCTTTTTCGAATGGCTGGGATGTAGAAATAGTTCAATCCAATCAAAACAGGCTTTCAGCTGAAGCCAATCAAAATTTATTAGATGAACTCGAAATAGAAAATAACAACGGCTATTTGAAAATTGGGACCAAAAGCAACGATAACATAGGTAAGGCTGATAAAAAAAGCCTGATACTTTACTTTAGCAGCGATTTAAAATTAGTAAAAGCCTCATCTGGTGTTAAGCTCTATTCTACTGAACAATTAGAATTCAATGATATAAAAATCTCATCATCAAGCGGATCTGATGTAGATTTTGATGTCAAAACACAAATGCTTGAATGTAGCAGCAGCAGTGGATCAAATATGTATTTAAAAATATCTTCTACTGATGTTGATGCAAGTTCTAGCAGTGGTTCAGAATTAGAAATATCAGGAAAAAGCAATACCCTGAAAGCTTCATCATCCAGTGGTTCCAGTCTAAGGCTAAACGGCTACACCGAGTCACTTGATGCAGACTCTTCAAGCGGATCAAAGGTAGATGCAGAAGACCTCAAGGCTGTAAATGTTTTAGCCGATGCCAGTTCGGGCTCCAGTGTGTCTGTTTTTCCATTAGAAATCCTTAACGCCAATGCTTCCAGTGGCGGAAGTGTAAAATACTATAATAATCCTTCTGTAAAGGTAACCAAAGACGAATCTTCCGGAGGTAGCGTATCTCTAAAATAAAATATAGAAAAATAGTTTAAATGCTGTATCTTATCTAAGGATACAGCATTTTTTTATGTTTGATAATAATCAAAAGCTTCAAATATCAAATCATTTTCAACCTTACAATCAAATACGGGTACGCCGATATCCTTTAATAGTACAAAATTGACTTGATTTGCTTCATTCTTTTTATCGTATCGCATCAATTCAATGATATCGCTTTGCGAGTGCCTATCAAAATTTTGCAATTCATAATGTTTGAGAACAAAGGCTTTTAAGTCCTCCAAATATGTTTTGGGGAAATCATACATTTTGTGAGATATAAAGCTTTCTAAAATTAATCCTATAGCAATAGCTTCTCCATGCAACAACTGTAAATCTTTAGAAAACCCCATCCTAAAGGATTCAATAGCATGACCAAGGGTATGTCCATAATTTAAAATTTTTCTTAAGCCACTTTCATTAATATCTTTTTCTACTACTTTAAGTTTTATTGCGATAGACTTTTCAATTAACTCAGACACTTGCAATTCACTAAAATTTTCAGTTTGCAAACAATCGTAAAAATACCGGTCACCATCGTCAGTAATTAAGCCGTGCTTAAGCATTTCGGCAAAACCGCTAAAAATTTCATTTTTAGGTAGCGTCTTCAAGTAGTGTTTATTTACCAGTATCATCTCAGGCAGATTAATAACGCCTATTTGATTTTTCAAATTATTAAGATCAACCCCATTTTTACCACCTAAAGCGGCATCAACCATAGCTAAGAGTGTTGTGGGAACATGTACAAATTTTATTCCACGCCTAAAGCAAGAGGCCGCAAAACCACCAACATCTGTTACAACACCACCACCAAGATTGATC
>CAYMXD010000086.1:0-7766 GCA_964394095.1 uncultured Mesohalobacter sp.
TTCTTTTGTATAGTCGTGAAGTTTTGCCACCGCTTAAAACATCTGAAATCATATCTAAAACATAAGCATCTCTGTCTTTCATCGATGGTGTTCTGTAAACAAAAGCCTTAAGAGGTATCTGAATATTGCTGTCGTATTCTGTAACTACTTTTTTGGTTTGAATAGGATCTTCCTCGATATTAACTCTTTCGACTTCTGGTCCTTTTGGTATTGAGCCGAAATAATCTTTTATCATCTTTATGGTTTCTGATATTTTTATATCACCAGCTACAACCAATGTGGCGTTGTTTGGGCCGTAATATTTTTTGAAAAAAGCCTTGAATTCATCCAGCTCTGCCGCATCCAGATCTTCCATTGTTCCTATTACCGAATTTTTGTAGGGATGTTTATCAAACAAATGTTTATTTACCCCAGTTGCATAAGCGATTTTACCATACGGAGCATTGTCAATTCTGGATCTTTTTTCTTCTTTAACCACTTCATTTTGTGTTTCTACGCCTATGTCGTTGATTACTGGATGCAACATACGCTCAGACTCCATCCAAAGGCCTAATTCTAAAGCATTAGACGGAAAGGTCTCGTAATAATAAGTTCTGTCTTGAGTAGTGTTGGCGTTATTGCTTCCGCCATTGGCTGATACAATATTGAACCATTCTCCTCTTTCGATGTTTTTGGTGCCTTCAAACAACAAGTGTTCAAAGAAATGGGCAAAGCCTGATCTGCCCGGTTGTTCGTCTTTTGCTCCAACGTGATACATCACCCCAACAGTAACTACCGGAACAGAATTGTCCTGATGTAAAATGACATCTAAGCCATTTGTAAGTTCGTAAGTTTCGTAGTCTATTTCCTGAGCTTGAACAGCCACAACAAAAAGACACATCAGCATACTGATGATTACTTGTTTTTTCATATTCATTAGTTTTTATGTGTTTTTATATAGGTATTAAAATTACAAATATGTTACAATTATTAGGCTATTTTTTTCAAAATTATTTACCAATTAATTTTTGCCATCAAATTTTATGTAAATTTTATAGGGTTTTACTCACTAAATGAGAAGGCTTTACGTTGTAAATTCTAATAAATAGATCAATTTTAAGCTTTAAAAGTAAAAAGGATAACACATGCCTTTAAAATTATTATTTTAGCGCTTTATTTCAATATTTACATATGTCTGAATTCAGTTTCTCTAAATGGAATAAGATTGTAGCTTGGTTAGCCTTTGCTATTTCGTTCATTACTTACGCTATAACCGCAGAGCCAACTCTTAGTTTTTGGGATGCGGGAGAGTATATCGCCACTTCATCAAAACTTCAGGTAGGACATC
Source organism: uncultured Mesohalobacter sp. (assembly GCA_964394095.1). Lineage (GTDB taxonomy): Bacteria > Bacteroidota > Bacteroidia > Flavobacteriales > Flavobacteriaceae > Psychroflexus. The sequence goes on from CAYMXD010000086.1 coordinate 1,328, forward strand.
CACCGGGTGCACCATTCTACCAAATGCTTGGTGCTGTGTTTTCTGTATTTGCACCGGAGCCCGATCAAATTGCTTATATGGTAAATTTAATGTCGGGAATTTCTGCATCTTTTGCAGTACTTTTTATGTTTTGGAGTGTGGTCTTGCTCTTTAAGAAAATTTACCCCGATTTAGAGCAGGGTCCAAAGGGAAGACAAATTATGGTTTTGGTGTCTGCGTTTATAGGCGCCTTGAGCTTAACTTTCTCTGACAGTTTTTGGTTTAATGCTGTAGAAGCTGAAGTCTATGCCATGGCGTCTTGTATCATGGCCATTTTGTTTTATGTGGGGTTACTTTGGGAGCGCGATATGCATAAACCTCGAGGAAACCGCTGGCTGATTTTAATTAGCTTTATTGTAGGTCTGTCTTTTGGTGTGCATTTCATGGGCTTACTCACCATTCCTGCCATAGGATATATGTATTATTTTAAAAACACCAAAAATATCACCATCAAAAACTTTGTATTGTCAAGCATACTCATAGTTGGTGTGTTGATGTTTATTTTTAAGTTTTTACTGCCTTACGCTTTGACGTTCTTTGCCAAGTCTGAATTATTTTTTGTGAATAGCTTTGGGCTGCCTTTTCATTCCGGAACTGTCATAGCAGGTATTGTCGTTGTAGCCTTGTTTGTTTTTCTGCTAAAATACACCCGACAAAAGAACTACCCGGTAATCAATTCTGTTGTTCTGAGTATTTTATTCATATTTATTGGGTTTTCAAGTTGGTTGATGCTGCCTATTAGAGCCAATGCAGGAACAACAATAAATGAAAATAACCCCAGTAGTGCCCAAGCCTTGCTGGCTTACTATAATCGTGACCAGTATCCTGATGTGAAATTGTTTTACGGCCCACAGTTTACAGATATGTTTTCAGGATTAGATCCCGAAAATCCCTACTCTGATGAAGCAGCAAAATATGAAAGAGATGAGGAAGCTGGAGAATACGTTATCGTCAACGATTATAAAAATGCCAAACAAAACCCCAATTCTGCTCATAAAACATTTCTGCCAAGAATGTGGAGTTTTGAACATGCCAAAAACTACCTGATGTACACCGGGCCAATAGACTTTACTATAAAGTCTGAATATCAAGGCAGTGATGAACTCACCCAAACCGTTAACCAATTTAGAAGCGATTACGATCAAGGTAAAATAGGAGCAGAGGGTTATATTTCTTTTTTACAAGATTTTTCACCTTACCTAAATGTAGAAAAACCTTCTACTTTTTCAAATTTTGCTTACATGATAGAGCACCAATTCATGTATATGTATTGGCGTTATTTTATGTGGAATTTTGCCGGTCGCCAAAACGATGTGCAAGGCACTGCCGATGATCTTGATGGGAATTGGATTAGTGGTATAAAATATATAGACGAAGCTCGATTGGGGAATCAAGATCAGTTAACTACTGACATGAAGACCAACAAAGCCCGAAACCAATACTACTTTTTGCCCATGATTTTAGGAATTATTGGCTTATTGTTTCATTTTCAGAAAGACAAAAAATCGTTTTGGGTCTTGTTTGTGTTTTTCCTTTTTACAAGTATTGCCTTAAAAATATACCTCAATGAAAGACCTTTTGAACCCCGTGAACGCGATTATGCCTTAGTCGGTTCGTTTTATGTGTTTTGTATGTGGATAGGTTTCGGCGTGTTTAGTATTTATGAAGGCTTAAAAGACAAGCTGTCTTCAAAGCTACTTATTCCGGTAGTAGGTACGGTTTGTCTTTTGGCAGCACCGGTTCTGATGGCTTCAGAAAACTGGGACGATCACGACCGTTCAGGAAGATATTCTGCTTTAACGATGGCTAAGAAATATTTGGATTCCGTTGATGAAAATGCCATTTTATTTACCATAGGTGACAATGATACTTTTGCCCTGTGGTATGCTCAAGAAATCTTGGGCTACCGAACCGATGTTCGTGTGGTAAACACGCAGCTTTTTGCAACCGACTGGTACATCGATCAGATGCGGGTGAAAGCATACGAAAGTGAACCTTTAGAAACCTATCTGGAACATAAAAATTACAGTTACGGCACAAATGAAGCAGTATGGTACAACGAAAGCGAACGTTATCCGGACACTCTAGATATTGATACTTGGATAAAATTCATCAAAAGTGATAAAAAGCAGACGCAGGCAGAATTACAAAGCGGACAATGGGTGAATACATTCCCGGCCAAGCACATCAAAATACCAGTTGATAAGGATAATGCCATTGAATCCGGAATAGTTTCTGAAGATGATGCAGACAAAATGGTTGATGAAATCACCATTAAAATTTCGGGACAGATCATCTACAAGCATCGTTTGTTAATGCTGGATGTACTTGCTAATACAGATTGGAAACGTCCGATTTACTTTACAGGAGGAAGTTATGACAGCGCAGACTTTCTTTGGATGAAAAGTTACTTGCAGTTAGACGGAGTTTGTTATAAGTTAGTGCCTATAAAAACACCTTTCAATCCTGAGACTGATGTAGATATGGGAAGAATAGATGCCGACAAGATGTATGATATTGTGATGAAATGGGACTGGAAAAACAGTGGTGAAGATGGTATCTATTACGATACCGAAACCCAACGAAATTCTATTACGTACCGAAGTAATATGGCACGTTTGGCTGATACTTTACGAAAAGAAAAACAATACAACAAAGCTGAAGAAGTTTTAGATTTAGCCATGGAGAAAATGCCGATAAAGCATTTTGGTTATTACACGCTTATCAATCCTATTATAGAAGTGTATTACAAGCTTGATAAGGTTGAAAAGGCCAGAGGAATTTGGCAGGAAGTCGCTAAAAAATATCAGGAGAAACTTAGGTTTTTTAGTAGTCTGAGTTATGAAAAGCAAAGTGAATTAGTAGAACAAATCACCAGTGAAATAGAACGATACAGAGCTTTAGTAGATATGCTGATATATGTTCAGGATGATGAAATGATGCAGGAAGAGGCAGAAACTTTCAATTCTTACCTCGAGCTTTTTGAGTATGGAAACCAGATTGAAGACACGCCCTCTGATGAAGAAATGATGAGAAGATTATTAAATTCGGAGGATTCTATGAATAAAGATACATTAAATAATTAAAAGAATGATTCCCGTAAAAACACCAGATTTGATTAAACACTATCTGGGCGGTTATATCTGGGACAAGCCAAATATAGAATACAAAATTTACCTCACTTTTGATGACGGCCCCATACCCGAGGTGACGCCTTGGGTATTGGAAGTTTTAAGAGAATTCAATATACCGGCAACTTTTTTTTGTGTCGGTGAAAATATTTCAAAATATCCTGATATTTTTAGTCAAGTTATAAACGACGGACATCGTATTGGTAACCATACCTTTAATCATTTGAAAGGTTGGAAAACTTCCACTACAAATTACTTAGATAATATTGAAAAAACCCAAAACGCAATAGTTGAGCATGGGTTAAGAACTCATTTATTCAGACCACCCTACGGAAAATTAACGCCAGCTCAGACTAAAGCCATATTACAATTGAACTATGAGATTGTGATGTGGACGGTGTTGAGTAAAGATTACCGGAAAACGCTTTCGTCAGAAAAGGTCCTGGATAATATTGTGTCTAACACAACTTCGGGAAGTATAATCGTTTGCCATGATAACATCAAGGCTTTTGATAACCTAAAAGCTGTGCTTCCACAGGCTATTGAGATGCTTTTGGAGAAAGGGTTTGTGTTTGGTAAATTATAGAAAAGTTTGTTTATATTTATAGAATTAAAATTCGCTCATGAACAAATATGTTAAGTTTATTTCAGATGACCATTTGCTTTTTTGTATAAAAGAATTACATACCTCTTATACCAAAGCGAAACAAAAAATTACTAAAAAGAAATTCTACAATAATAAAATAGATACTATAAAATTAACTTTTGATAGTAAATTCAATAAACTTGATGAAAAAAGTCTTATTGAAAGTGAAATTTTGAGACAAATTGATAAATCGATTAATAATTCAATCGGTACTTTCCACGAAAATGTACTTGGTGGCATAAAAGGATTTGAGCTTGGTAATCAAAGTGGTTTTGATATCAAGGCTGAGGATAATACACTTTTTGCTGATATTAAAAATAAGCACAATACTATGAATAGTAGTTCGTCTGAAGCCTTATTTCAAAAGTTAGCCAGATATGCTGACGATTATAAGAATGCAAAATGCTACTGGGTACAAATTTTAGCAAAAGGTAGTTTTAATGAACACTGGAAAGGGGATATCAACGGAAAAGAATACAGCCACAGTAGAGTTTTTAAGATTTCCGGTGATCAATTTTATGAATTATTAACAGGCAACAAAACAGCATTTTATGATTTATACAAAATCTTACCAAAAGCCATTGACGATTACCTAAAGAGTATAAACTTAGAACAGAGTAAATCTGAAAACTCTGCTTTAGAAGAAATAGAAAATGATACTAAAACGTCTAACCGCTCTATATTAAATCAAATTACATTTGAAAATTTTAGTTACTATTTAGGCTTTGCAGATTTATGACAAGCATTCAAAAACTCTATAATTGAATATCCTAATTCTTCAGCAAGATTAACAGGCACGGCGTTTCCAATTTGCTTATATTGTTGAGCTGTAGAGCCTGCAAATTTCCATTGGTCTGGAAAAGTTTGAATTCGAGCATACTCTCTTACCGTAAAAGGTCTAGTCTCATCTGGATGGCATCTTTCGGTTTGTTTTTGTGCAGGACTGCATGTTAATGTTAAAGATGGTTCGTCCCATCCTATTCTTCTTGCCATACCGGTTTTACCGCCACCGAGATAAAAACTTTTACCCATATAAGATTTCTGCAAATCTAAAGGTAAATCACGCCAGTAACCCTTTGGTGGAATCAAATCTAAAACTTCTTTCTTATGTTCAGGATATTTTGAGCCATCAGACTTTGGAACATCACAATTAAATAACTCCCCTTTTTTTAAGGCATCTTTTAACGTATAGATTTTATGATGTGGTTTAGGATAATTGAATTCAACACCAATATCTTTTCTTATGCCAACCATGATAAGCCTTTCTCGCTTTTGTGGTACTTTATATCGGACGGCTTTTAAGACTTGAACAGGAACAACATTATAGCCGATTTCATCTAAAATTGAAATCATGCCTTGAAGCGTATTGCCTTTGTCGTGGCTTAAAAGTCCACGAACATTTTCACCAATACATATAGTAGGCTTAAGGTTATTAACAATTCTTGCAAATTCATAAAATAAAGTACCTCTGGCATCTTTAAGCCCTAATTTTTTCCCTGCATAACTAAAAGCTTGACACGGAAAACCACCCGTAACAACATCTATTTTGTTTTTAAAATCATCAAAGTTATAATTTTTAATATCGCCTTCATAAACTTTCCAGTTTGGTCTATTTTCCCTAAGAGTTTGGCAAGCCCATTTGTCAATTTCGTTTAAAGCTGCGCATTTTAGACCTGCATTTTCAAGTCCTAAAGCTAGACCGCCAGCGCCTGCGAAAAGCTCTAAAACTTTGTATTGATGTTGGGCTTCAACGTAATTAGAAACTGTTTCTTGTTCAGTTTCATCAAAGAGTTGTCCGAGAAGATTTTGAACTTCTGTTTTCTTATACATTCTGTAATTTGAAACAGGCTCTCTTACAGCGTTGAGTATTCCTTCTTTATCCCAACGTCTTAAAGTTGCTTTACTCTTACCAACTATTTTTGCAGTTTCGTTTAGAGAATAATATTCGTTTATAACCATCTTATTAAAGCTTATTCAATGGTTACAAATTTAATTAATTAATTTAATTTTATTAGATTTTATTGAAATAAATTAAAAACTACCTCACTCCCTTAAAAATATAATTTTTATAATAATTTTTTGCATCAGAAAATTGATCGACGATTTTCAAACCGGCTTCTCCCGAGAGCCAGTCTACAACATCATCGTCGTATTTTTGTGAAATTTCAACATGAAGACTTTCCCAGGCTTTAAATTCGACTACCATATCAAGGGTTTTGATATGGACTTGTTGCGCTTTCAAACTTACCAGATAGCTTAAAGCTGTACCGGTTTCGGGGTTGTAGGTTTCCCAGTGCATAAACTCATCTACATTGAAATCTGCTTCAAATTCTTTATTTATCCTATGCAGCAAATTCTTATTAAATCTTTCAGTAATTTTTGTCTTATCATTATAAGCGTCTAGAATGGTTTGGGGATGTTTTTTTTGGTCAAATCCCATAAATAGTATGTCTTCATCCTGCATATTTTCCTGAATTTCTCTTAAAAATTCAATAGCCGGTTCATGTAGAAGATTGCCAATATTTGAGCCTAAAAACAGGATTACTTTTTTGCGATTTCGGTAGGTATCTAGATCCGCTAATACATCGAAGTACGTGCCTTGTTTTGGATTTACCTTAACTTC
>CAYMXD010000087.1:0-7708 GCA_964394095.1 uncultured Mesohalobacter sp.
ATTAGTATTGAGTAAAAGAATAAAGAATTTGGAACTCGGATTATGAATTTTAAATTTTGAATTTTGAATCTGGAATCTAGTACTTTAGCCCCCAATATATTCGGAGTGATATTTTAAATTTTGAATTTGGAATCTGAAATCTGGAATCTAGAACTTGGAATTTTGAAATTTTGAAATTTTGAATTTGGGTTTGGATTATAAATTTTGGATTACTTAATAAGTATAAAGTAAAATAAGCCTACAAACTCCGACTGATGAATAAGTTTATGGGGTTATGAGTTTAAAGGAAAACAACTAAAGACTTTAATTAATTAAAAATTTTGAATTACCCGGAACCTGAAATATTAGAACCTGAAATGCCATAAAACAAGAATTGAAAATTCGTTAGTTTTATGAGCATGCTCGAACAACCTTCGGCACCTGAAACTGAAACCTGAAACTTCAAACTAGCAACGAGCAATTAGTTACTTACAACTATAACCATGATATTTTAATATATTTGTAGGATGGAGGAAAGGATAAAGCAATTACCATCTAAAGCTGCAGCAGAGCTCAAGTCTAACAAAGCGATGTTTACAAAACTAAGGCGTAAACCTCCAAAAGATTTGGACTATACCATGCAGCAGCTGCATGATGAGACCTTTTCTGAAATAAATTGCCTGGATTGTGCCAACTGCTGCAAAACAACAAGTCCTTTGTTTACAGATAGAGATGTGAACAGGATTTCTAAATTTTTAAAGCTAAAGTCTCGTCAGTTTATAGATCAGTATCTCAAAACCGATGAAGATGGCGATTTGGTGCTTCAATCATCACCTTGTCCTTTTTTATTTGAAGACAACAAATGCATGATTTACGAAGTTCGTCCTAAAGCCTGTGCTGAATATCCGCATACTAATCGAAAGAAATTTCATCAGATCTCAAACTTAACCTTAAAAAACGTCAGCATTTGCCCTGCGGCTTTTGAGATAGTAGAAAAGTTGAAAGTAAAACTGAAAACCTAATGACACTCTATGTTAGTCTCAACTTGTTCAGTGGTGTCTGTGTTAAGTTTAGGCGAAATGTATTTGATGCCTAATCCCATTCCACGTAGAATAAACAACAAGCCCACAATTACCACAGCGTAAGGGATAAGTTTTTTATAATTGAATTTTAAGTGTTTTTTGATAAACGACTGAGCGTAAACGACTGTAGTCATCATAGGTATAGTGCCGGCTCCAAAAAGGATCATATAAAAACTGCTTTCTAGTAAACCCTGCGTGGCAAAAGCACCAAAAACAGCCATATAAACTAGACCACAAGGTAAAAATCCATTTAAAAACCCCAGACTAAAAAACGTATCTAAGGATTTCTTTTTTAATGCTTTACCCAATTCTGACTTTATACTATTGATAAAACTAAAGAAGGGTCTGAAAATTTTAAAGGGTTTAAAATATGACTGTGGCATAAGTACTAAGACAATCATTAGTACACCAACAGCTATTGAAATATGTTGCTGATATCCAAAGGCCATAAAACTTTGCCCAATCAAACCAAAAACCAGTCCTATAATAGCATAAGCTAATATTCGACCTAAGTGATAGAGCAATATTTGAAGCGCTTTTTTAGCAGGTTTGTCGTGACTCACAGGTAGCATAAAAGCTATAGGCCCGCACATGCCAATGCAATGCAAGCTTCCAACCAATCCTAATAAAAACCCAGACCACAACATATTATTGAATATTTAGGGTTTTGGTGACTAAAAAATCTTTTTTATCTTTAGAAAAAGATAAGGTAAACTGCCATAGTCCGGGAATTAATTTGCGCTGAACTAAAGCTTCGTTCTTGTCACCAAACTTTAAAGTTGAAGTAAAATCTTTGGATTTGTCAGATGCACGATAAGCCGATATATTAATATTAGAAATATCATTTAGTTCTTCAGCGATTGAAACCAGCAACCCATTAGTATTAGCTTGAAAACTGATAAAGTTTTTTATGGTTTCCCCATTGTTCTGGCTTTCAAGCTTTTCATTTAGCGTTTGTTCTTTTTTGTAGTATTCTTCAACGACCATATCATGATCATAGTCTTTGTCTGTAATCATGGTCACTACCATGTACATGATAAAGCCAATAAATAAAATCATAGCTAAAACAATCGATTTTCCCCAGTTCAATTTCATAATTACATGTTTTAGTTAAAGGAATGTGGCCCCATAAAGTTAGTCGTTGTTTTTTCAATCAGTTTATCGCCCTGGTAGACACCAATTTTTATTTTGTTTTCTTCGCCTTCAATTTCACTTGGAGGAAGCTCAATAAAAAGTGTACCCTGGCTTAAATCTGCTTCTTTTACTGTAAAATAATTTCCTGTTACCAGCTTGACTTCACCCTTATGTGAAAGAATTTTAAAGTTCAAACTATCCATAGGGTAGGTTGTTTTATTCAGCAGTTTATAGGTATAAACATTACTTAAATTACCCTGATCTGTAGTTTCATAGAGTTGTCCCGGTAATCTCAAAATATCGGCTTCAATATTACTTCTAATGAAGAGTAAACCTACCAGTAAACCAACTAAAACTGTTAAAACACCGGTATATGCTTTAAGACGTGGTGAGAATTGAAATTTTGCTTTTTTGGTGATATTATCTTCACTAGCATAACGAATTAAGCCTTTGGGCAAATCTACTTTTTCCATGATGTCATCGCAGGCATCTATACAGGCAGTGCAATTCACACATTCCAATTGCGTGCCATTTCTAATATCTATACCGGTAGGGCAGACATGTACACATTGAAAACAGTCTATACAATCCCCAAATCCTAAAGCCTTACGGTCTTCTTTTTTTCTAAACTTTTTTCTACCATTTTCGGCCTCACCACGCTTGTGATCGTAAGCTACTACAATTGATTTGTCGTCTAGCAAAACCCCCTGAAGCCTGCCGTAAGGGCATGCAATAACACAAACTTGTTCTCTGAACCAGGCAAAAATAAAGTAGAACACAAAAGAAAATATAAGTAATGGAATAAAAGATCCTAAATGTGCTTCGGGTCCTTCTGTAACGTATTTAAAAAGTTCATCGCTGCCAATAAGATAAGCTAAAAACACATTAGCAATTAAAAAAGAAATCACATAAAATATAAGCCATTTACTTCCTTTTTTAATGATTTTTTCTTTGTTCCAGGGCATTTTATCCAATCGAATTTGCTTGCCTCGGTCGCCTTCAATAGCATATTCAATGCGTCGGAAGACCATTTCCATAAAGATGGTCTGCGGGCAAATCCATCCGCAAAAAATACGACCAAAAGCAACTGTAAAAAGGGTGATAAATACAACCCCAATTATCATTGAGATGACCACAAGATAAAAATCCTGAGGCCAAAACGGAAATCCAAAAATATTGAATTTACGCTCTAAAACATTAAAGAGTAAAAACTGATTGCCATTAATTTTAACGAAGGGTGCCGCAAACAAGAATATTAATAATGCATAGCTCACCCATTTGCGATATTTGTAAAAAATACCACTTGGTTTTTTAGGATAAACCCATTGGCGTTTACCATCATCTGTAATAGTGCCAATACTATCTCTGAAATTTTCGTCAGCCATGTTAATTAATTTATTTTATTCTTCTTCGTTTTCCGGCGTCCATACCTCGCCCTGTGGTTCTTTAGGGTCTGCGGGTTCTGTTCCTTGAAAGGTCATTACGTAACTCGCCACCTCCTGCATTTCCGAAGGGGATAAGCTGTTTTTCCAGGCGACCATTCCTTTACCTGAACGCCCACCTTCGCTTATGGTATTGAATACGTTTTTTATGCCACCGCCAAGAATCCAATGTTCATCGGCTAGGTTTGGACCAATACTACCACCACCATCTACTTTGTGACAGGCCACACAGTTTTGAACATAGATTTGCTTACCGTTTTCAATTCTAGCCATATCTTCTAGCATGACCACATTTTCTGCATTAACGAAATCTTTAGCCGTTTCTTTCCAAGCTTCAATTTCAGCTTCTGCTTGAGCCACTTCTGTGAGGTATTCTTCCTCCTGATCATAATCGTTAAACACATGAAACCTTGCTAAATACACAACAGCAAATATGATGGTTAAGTAAAAGCTGTAAACCCACCAGGGGGGAAGTTTATTATCAAGTTCTCTAATGCCGTCGTAATTATGATCGAGTTCTATTTCGTGTTCCTCTTCAACGGCTTTACCTTTGGTCATAGCCTGCATCAGGTTTTCAACTTTTTCACCTATAAGCGTAGATTTTTTAGCTTGTGCTTCGTCATAGGCTTTACGTTTCTCTTCTGTAAGAGACATGTATAGAATCTTGTTTAAAGCACTCACTGAAACTTCTATAGCTATCGCAAACACAAATACCATAAAAACAAATAATCCCGCAAATGGTTTTTCAATGACAGCATATTCTCCTTCGGGGAGGTCTGTGAAATATTCGGTTCCTGCAATAGCTATTGCTACAAGTGCTATAACTCTAAGATATGATGCTGTTGTTCTCATTGTTTTGGTCTTTTAAGTTAGTTTCAAATGGGAGATCTTTCATAGCCTTAGTTTGCTCTTTTGAGGTGGTAAATACCCACCAAAACAAGCCTATAAAAAAGCTGAAGAAAATGATCAGGGATATGATGGGATATATTTCAATCCCATCTATAGTTTCTAAATATTGTTTTGCAAATTTCATAATTAGTCTATGTTTTAATTAGATGCCGTCGATTCGTCAGCGGGTTTGTTCTTGATATCTGTACCTAAACGCTGCAGATAAGCAATTAAGGCCACAATTTCGCGGTCTTTCATTTCTATAAAATTAGCTCCAGCTGCTTTTGCTGCTTTTTTATCAGCTTCATAGGTTTCAACAAATTCCTGGTCTGAGTATAAGTTATCCTGAATTGTTATGGCCTGCTCTTCAATGGATGTTTTGGCGTTTGCAATTTCTTCTTCAGAGTAAGGTACACCCAGCTTGGCTAAAGTACTCATTTTAGATTCTATGCTAGATATGTCTAATTTATCTTTAATTAGCCATGGATATCTAGGCATGATTGAGCCGGGTGATGTACTGTTGGGGTTGTACATATGGTTAAAATGCCAGTTGTCGTTGTATTTTCCGCCAACCCTCATCAAGTCTGGTCCGGTTCGTTTACTACCCCATAAGAATGGTCTGTCGTATACATATTCGCCACCTTTAGAGTATTCACCGTAACGTTCTACTTCACTTCTAAAAGGCCTTATCATTTGTGAGTGACAACTCACACAGCCTTCACGGATATAGATGTCTCGTCCCTCCAATTCCAGAGGTGTGTAAGGTTTAACCTGCGAAATTGTTGGGATGTTAGAATCTACTAAAAGTGTAGGTACAATTTGTACTAATCCACCAATAAGGATAGCAATAGTGGCTAAAATTGTCAGTTTGATTGGCTTACGTTCTAACCAGGTATGGAAGCCCTCAGTTTTTTGACGTTTTCTCACTTTTACTAATGGTGCTGCTTCAGCAAGTTCGTCTTCAACTGCAGAACCTTTGGCTATAGTTCTAACAACATTGTAAACCATCACAAATAATCCTAGGATATATAAACTACCACCGATAGCTCGCATCCAGTACATCGGCATTATTTCATTTACAGTTTCTAAGAAGTTACCGTAAACCAAAGTACCGCTAGGGTTAAATTGTTTCCACATAAAGGCTTGAACAAAACCGGCGACATACATAGGTAAGGCATATAAAATGATACCTAGTGTTCCCAGCCAGAAGTGAACATTAGCTAAGCCAATGGAGTGAAGTTTGGTTTTGTATAATTTTGGGATTAACCAATACAGCATACCAAAGGTGAGGAAACCATTCCAGGCCAAAGCACCAACGTGAACGTGAGCAATAATCCAGTCTGTAAAGTGGGCTATGGCATTGACGTTTTTCAGAGAGAGCATTGGCCCTTCAAAAGTGGCCATACCGTAACCTGTAATGGCGACCACCATAAATTTTAAAACGGGGTCTTGCCGCACCTTATCCCAGGCGCCTCGTAAAGTGAGGAGTCCGTTTATCATACCACCCCATGATGGCATAATTAGCATTACAGAAAAGGTGACGCCTAAGTTCTGAGCCCAGTCTGGTAATGCAGAATATAATAAGTGGTGAGGACCGGCCCAGATGTAAATAAATATTAAAGACCAGAAATGTATAATTGATAACTTATAAGAATAAACAGGTCTGTTAGCTGCTTTGGGTACAAAATAATACATCAGACCTAAGAAAGGTGTGGTTAAAAAGAAGGCCACAGCGTTATGACCGTACCACCATTGTACCAAAGCATCTTGGACTCCAGCGTAAGCGGAATACGATTTTAAAAAGTCGGCAGGTAAGGCTAAACTATTAAAAATGTGTAGTACTGCAACTGTGACAAAAGTAGCGATGTAAAACCAAATAGCTACATAAAGGTGACGCTGACGGCGTTTAAGCATCGTCCAGATCAAGTTAACCCCAAAAGCTACCCAAATTAAGGCAATCATGATGTCGATTGGCCATTCTAGTTCGGCGTATTCTTTAGATGAGGTATAGCCAAGCGGTAGTGTAATAGCCGCAGATACAATGATGAGCTGCCAACCCCAAAAGTTAACTTTGCTTAAAAAGTCACTGGCCATTCTAGCCTTAAGTAAGCGCTGTGTTGAATAATACACGCCGGCAAAAATCGCATTACCTACAAATGCAAAAATCACCGCATTGGTGTGTAATGGTCTTAATCTTCCGTAGCTTAACCAGGGTATTCCTTTGGTGAGGTCTGGGAATAAATACAAATACGCGACTAATAAGCCAACGAGCATTCCTACTACGCCCCAGACTAAGGTAGCGAAGATGAAATTTTTTACGATCTTGTTATCGTAGTGAAACCTTTCTAATTCCATAATGTTAAGTTGTTTCGTTATTGGTTTTATTCTCTTGGTCTTGAGGTTCATCTACTAGTTCGTCATCAAACAGCATTCTTACAGAAGGCGTGTAGTTGTCATCGTATTGTCCATCTTTTACAGAAATGATAAAAAGCACAAAAAAGAAAATGGCAACCGTAGTACTGATGATTAAAAGTCCGTAAATAACACTCATACCAATAATTTTGGTCAAAAATATAGCGGCATTGGTGTTTAAAAAATGACCATAATCATATTTGAGATAATACTTAAGGAAAACTTAATTTAATTATCATATGATAAGATTAATTCCTCAGTTTTCTAGTAGTATTAATTCTTGCTGGTTTTGAAAATAATCGATCAGATTTCTGTCTTAAATTAGATTATCAAGCTAAACATTAGTTACTAAATTTTGCTCATTGCCTCTATATTTAAGCCTTTCCATAAATATTTGTATATTTGATATAAAACACGAATGAGAAAATATTTTACTTTTATCTTAATTTTATTGATAATAAGCTGTAATTCAACTAGAAAAGTTGAAAAAGCCCTTTTAACAGGTGATTATTCAAGAGCTATAAACTTAGCACTTAATCAGATTCAAAAAGGCAAAGACAATAATAAAACCGAAGAACAAAAGGTTATTTTAGAAAAAGCATTTAAAAAATACCAAGACTCTCAGTTAGATAGGATAGACTTTCTTCAATCCGAACCTTCTCCAAATGTTGAAGAAATTTACAATACTTATAAAGACTTATATTTAATTCAAAAAGAGGTAGAGCCTGTACTACCATTATACAATAATGATAAGAAACTCAAATTTAAGTT
>CAYMXD010000088.1:0-3079 GCA_964394095.1 uncultured Mesohalobacter sp.
TGCTGATTTTGCTGGGGGTCACGGTGTTTATTGATTACTTGAAACTCATCATCCGCGGTGATGAATTTTATGAAGCCTTAAGTATTGTCCCGATTTTGCTTTTGGCCAATTTATGCCTAGGCATCTACCACAACCTTTCTGTTTGGTATAAAATAACAGATAAAACTAAATACGGGGCATATATTTCAAGCATAGGTGCAATATTAACCTTGACTATTAATATTGTTTTTATTCCTCAATACGGCTTTAAAGCTTCTGCCATTGCTACGCTCATCGCCTATGGAAGTATGATGATACTATCTTATATGCTTGGTCAGAAATACTATAAAATCGACTATCCAATGAAACGATTAGGGCTTTATGCATTTTTGGGTATTCTGTTTTCGGGACTTTATTTTTATGCCCTAAGAGATTATTTTTGGATTGGCCTTTTAATGCTTTTCACTTATCTGGTTATACTTATCAAATTTGAAAAAAACGAAATACGCTTTTACCTTAAAAAACCTTCAACATGACTATAAATATTATCAATACCTCAGATCATGATCTTCCAAAATATGAAACTAAAGACTCCGCAGGCTTAGACCTTAAGGCGGTTTGCGAAAAACCTATCATTCTTAAACCTTTGGAACGCCAAATCATCAAAACAGGATTACACATTGCCCTACCTGAAGGTTATGAAGCACAAATTCGACCTCGTAGTGGATTAGCCGCTAAACACGGTATTAGTGTTTTAAATTCACCAGGGACCATAGATGCCGATTACCGTGGAGAAATTGGGGTTATACTGGTCAACCTTTCTCAAGACGATTTTGAAATCACCCACGGCATGCGCATCGCCCAAATGGTCATCGCCAAATTTGAACAAGCTGAGTTTATAGAAGTTAATCAACTTGATGAAACCGAACGCGGTAAAGGTGGGTTTGGGAGTACCGGGAAATAATATAACAATTTTTTAGTGTAACAATTTATCAATCAAGTGATTTGAAAATTTGTTGATTTGAAAATTTGAAAATTGAGTTCAGAAATTTATCAAATTAAAAAACTTTAATCAGTCAATTAGGAAATTGAATAATGGGTAAATTTATCAAAACTTACATTTTCAAATCACCTCATTTTCAAATCTTCAAATTAAAATTGTTACATTAACACATTGTTACATTGATACATTAAAACCGTATCTTTGCAAAAAATTAAAAACGAATGTCTAATATTGTTGCTGTTGTTGGTCGCCCGAATGTGGGAAAATCCACGTTTTTTAATCGTATGATTCAAAGGCGAGAAGCCATTATTGATGCTGAAAGTGGCGTAACACGCGACCGTCATTATGGAAAATCTGAATGGAATGGCATAGCGTTTTCATTGATAGATACCGGCGGTTACGTAGAAAACAGCGATGATGTTTTTCAAACTGAAATCGATAAGCAAGTCCATCTTGCCATTGAAGAAGCCGATGCTATTATATTTATTGTTGATGTCAAAGAAGGCTTAACCCCTATGGACGAAGATGTTGCTGCTATTTTACGAAAAGCAGAAAAACCTGTATTTCTAGCTATCAATAAAGTCGACAGCAACAAAAATATTCAAGATGCCATGGAATTTTATGCCTTAGGTCTTGGTGAATATTATAACATTTCGGCTATAAATGGCAGTGGGACAGGCGAATTATTAGACGATTTGGTTAAAGCTCTACCTGAGCAAGCTATTGTTGAAGAAGAAGAACTTCCAAAATTTGCAGTAGTCGGACGACCTAATGCTGGCAAATCTTCATTCATTAATGCATTGATTGGCGAAGAACGCTATATTGTTACAGATGTTGCCGGCACCACGCGAGACTCAATCGATACGCATTACAACCGTTTTGGCTTTGATTTTAATTTGGTCGATACCGCAGGTATTAGACGTAAAGCTAAAGTGAAAGAAAACCTTGAGTTTTATTCGGTCATGCGAAGCGTAAGAGCCATTGAAAGCTCAGATGTCTGCCTGGTTCTTGTCGATGCCCAACGAGGTTTTGACGGGCAGGTGCAAAACATTTTCTGGCTAGCACAACGAAACAAAAAAGGGATAGTGATTTTAGTCAACAAATGGGATTTGGTCGATAAAGAAACCAATACTTTAAAACAATTCCAAAACCACATCAAAGAAAAGATTGAACCCTTTACCGATGTGCCGATTGTTTTTATTTCGGTGGTCAACAAACAGCGTATTTTTAAAGCCATTGAAACCGCCGTAGAAGTTTACCAAAACCGAAGCAAACGCATCAAAACCCGAAAACTCAATGATGTTTTATTACCGTTGATTGAAAAATATCCACCGCCAGCCATCAAAGGGAAATATGTAAAAATCAAGTTTATCACCCAACTGCCGACACACCATCCTCAATTTGCATTTTTCTGCAATTTACCGCAATACGTCAAAGATCCGTATAAGCGATTTTTAGAAAATAAAATTCGTGAGAATTTCGATTTCAAAGGCGTACCGATGGATATTTATATGCGAAAAAAGTAGATTTTAAATTTACGATTTACGAAGTTAGAAGTACGATACACGAAGTTTTAATAAACCGCCATCAAGATGAGCGAACAATGAAGCGCATTTGCAATATCTGACAAGTTATTCTGAGTGGAAATTTTTGTTCTAGGAAGGATATTTTTTATCTAATTGATAGTATCAAACCTAATTTTAACTTTTTTCTTTCCCCATTCTTTAGCCGCTTTCTCATCTAGCCCCATGTAGATATCTATTTTGTTTGTCCAGCGTTTGTTCATTTTATCCTTAACGACGTATTCGCCTGCTAAACCTTCAATCTCAACAACTTTATTGTGGGTCAGGCCTTTTTTAATTAAATCTCGTGACACAGCTATAGCTTTTTCGCCGGGAACTAAAGTATCTCCCCAGGCAGCTAAGGCTACATTGCCTTTTTTAGTTTGAGCTTCTACCGCATTGAATGCCGTTGCAGTAACTGTAATCGTGATAGAATGTTTTGGCTTTTCTGAATGATCACAGCTTTCTAAAGCACTGATTAAGTAAAACAGGATCAAATAGAGCAAAAAGGTATGATTTAGTCTCATATCTTAAT
>CAYMXD010000088.1:3089-4887 GCA_964394095.1 uncultured Mesohalobacter sp.
ACAAAAGATGAGGGCTTTTGAAATGATTAGCATTTAAAAAGTCCAATAAAATGGCAAATTTCTTAAATGATCAATCCTTAGATTTTAGATTCTTGAAGGTCTTCACCGCAAGAAAAACACTACCAGAGATTCCAAACATGACAATAAACATGCTAAAATTGGGATTAGAGATGTTGTTATAAATGTAATGTATTCCTAAAACTGTTGAAGCTATATAAATGAGAAGTAAAACTTTCGCCCAATAAGACTTGTGAAATTGCGCCTCTTTGTCTACAATCAACTTTGGCTTAGCCTGATTTTTATCTTCGTTTTTCCATTTTGACTGTGCCTTCCGTTTTTTGTTTACCCGATCCATCCTTTGGCTGAAAGCTTGCTTAAATTGATAAAATTCGTCTTTATTGGGATGCCATTCAGGAAAACGTTCAAAACCAATTGATGGACCTTTTGAATAGATTTTGAAGTAATCATATTGATATTCTTGTCTAAATTTCGATCCGTTGATGTCGGTATAATCAAGTTTTATATTTTGCTGAAACCTAAGTAGTGGTTTTTTAATCCACTTAAATTCAATATATTCTTTGGCTACGGTAATTCGAGCTGTTCCATAGCTTAATTTAAGGGCTAATTTGTAACAGACAAAAAATAAAACTATGGTTAAAACATAAACTAAAAAAGAGTCATCAATTTCAAATACTTCTGAAGTCAAATAGCCAATCCCTATCAGTGGAACAAAAAAAGCCATCAAAAAGTAAAAAATGGATATAAGCCTTATTTTATAAATCATGAATTAAATTGTAAATATTATCTAAGATAAAAAAATCTAACACTTTCTAGTCCCATATTTAAAGGTCAACCAGTAAAAAACTATCTGCATTTTACAAAAACTTATCAACAATGTGGGGAAAAGTGGTAAATTGTGGTAAAAAAATCAATATATTTGAACTTACAATTCCAGCGCATGACCACTTTTATAGGAACATATGAATGCAAAATAGACGCGAAAGGGCGACTATTATTGCCCTCAGCGCTCAAAAAACAAATGCTTTCTCATCTTGAGCAGGGCTTTGTTTTAAAACGCTCAGTGTTTCAAAAATGCCTGGAATTGTATCCTATGCAAGAATGGAATGTGTTGATGGAAAAAATGAACGGCCTAAACCGGTTTAAGAAAAAGAACAACGATTTCATTAGAAAATTTACGGCCGGTGTTAAGGTCATCGATGTAGATTCTAACGGTAGACTGCTTATCCCTAAAGACCTGAAAACCTTTGCAAGTATAAGTAAAAATCTGGTGTTATCATCTGCCATCAACATCATAGAAATCTGGGATAAAGACCTCTACGAATCTTCAATAGAAGATATCGACGATTTTGCAGACTTAGCTGAAGACGTAATGGGAAACGACAATGAAACAGAATGATTATCACATACCTGTATTACGAGATGCCTGCATTGATGGTCTTAAGATTAAAACTGACGGCACCTATGTAGACGCGACCTTTGGTGGTGGTGGGCATTCCCGTGCCATTTTAGAACAGCTCGGCCCTAAAGGAAAACTGATTGGCTTTGACCAAGACAAAGATGCTCAGCAAAATAGCATAGACGATGAAAGATTTCAGCTCATTCCTGAAAACTTCAGATACCTTAAACGCTTTTTGAAATTTTACGGTCATACCAAAGTCGACGGGATTTTGGCAGATTTTGGCGTGTCTTCACATCAGTTCAATGTACCCGAACGCGGATTTTCCC
The DNA here is from genome assembly GCA_964394095.1 of uncultured Mesohalobacter sp. GTDB lineage: Bacteria > Bacteroidota > Bacteroidia > Flavobacteriales > Flavobacteriaceae > Psychroflexus. The sequence continues at coordinate 4,836 of CAYMXD010000088.1, forward strand.
TCCGTTTTGATGCCGAATTAGATATGCGCATGGATCAGTCTCAGGTTTTGAC
>CAYMXD010000088.1:4897-7699 GCA_964394095.1 uncultured Mesohalobacter sp.
GGTCATATATTGACAGGGTAGTTGAAATGAAAAATATAAACGAATATTCTGAAGAAAAGTTAATTGCTATTATTCGTCAATATGCAGAATTGAATATGGCGCCTAAATTAGTTTCTGCAATTCTTTCAGAGAGAGTAGACCGGGCTATTGAAACTACATTCCAACTTAACGAAATTTTAGAGCCATACTTACCAAAAACCAAATCCAATAAATTCTTAGCGCAGATTTATCAGGCTTTAAGAATTGAAGTCAATCAGGAACTAGAAGCTCTAAAAGAATTTTTAAGACAAAGTGTTGAAGTTTTAAAACCTGGCGGACGTCTATGTCTGATGTCCTACCATTCCTTAGAAGACAGACTGGTAAAGCATTTTATACGCAGTGGGAATTTTGACGATGATATTCAAAAAGACTTTTACGGCAACGTACAGAGACCGCTTAAAAAGGTAGGCAAACTCATTGTACCAGATCAGAAAGAAATACTGGACAACAACCGGTCCAGAAGTGCAAGATTACGAATCGCAGAAAAACTTAAGATATGAGCAAAGGCGCAATAGATATCATTAAGGGCAAATTCCTGATTCACGATGGAGCGTTCAAAAACTGGGCATTTATTGTGTTTTGTGCCATTCTGGCTCTGCTGATGATTTTCAGCTCTCATACAGCAGACCAAAAAGTATATCAGATTGCAGAGCTTAAACTGGAAATGAAAGCTTTGAGGAGCGAATTTGTAGAGACTAAAAAAGATGTGATGCAGCTTAAAATGGAGTCTAATGTGGCAAAAATAATGACAGAAAGAGGCATCAAACTTTCTGATGAACCGCCATATGAAATTCTAATAAAATCAAACAAAGAATGATAGCAGAAAAAAACATTCTAAAAAGATTTTATGTGATACTACTGGTATTGGTAGTTTTCGCCGGCTTGATCGTATATAAAATTATTCAAATCCAAATGGTAGATGGCGAACATTACAGAGCTATCGCCGATAAAACCGTGTACAAAAGTTTTATCATAGAACCTAATCGCGGTAATTTATACGACACCAATCTAAATTTACTGGCCACATCGGTACCTGAGTATGAAATCCGATTTGATGCGGTAACCGTACCTAAGGCCGATTTTGACGACAATATTTCAGCACTTTCAAAAGCTTTGGGGCAGTTTTTTAATAAACCTACATCCTATTACAAAAACCGACTAATTCAGGCCAGAGCACAAAAAAACAGGTATTTATTAATTGGTCAAAACCTTGGCTACAGTGACCTCCAAACTGTAAAAAGCTTCCCATTATTTAATTTAGGGTCTTATCGGGGAGGATTTATCATTGAACAAAGTATTAAAAGAGAACACCCATTGGGCAAAGTTGGGCGAAGAACTGTAGGCTACAATAACGTAGGTCTGGAAGGCGCCTTTGATGAATATTTAAAAGGCAAAAAAGGGAAACAGTTCAAGCAGAAAATTTCAAAAGGCCAGTGGAAACCCTTAAATGACGGCAACAGTATTGAACCGGAAGACGGATTGGATGTGGTATCTACAGTAGATGTCAATATTCAGGATATTGCGCATCACGCTTTACTGAGACAGCTTGAAAAATTTAAAGCAGACCACGGCAGTGTCATCGTCATGGAGACCAAAACCGGTGAAATTAGAGCCAACGCAAATCTAGGTCGAACTGGGGAAGGTACCTATTTTGAAAAAAGGAATTATTCGGTTTGGGAAAGCCATGAGCCGGGCTCAACATTCAAATTAATTAGTCTCGCCGCTGCTCTGGAAGATAAGGTTGTAGACACCACTCAAGTGGTTGACACCAAAAATGGGGTCATTACTTTTTACAATCGAAAAGTTAAAGATTCCAGACCCGGTGGATATGGTAAGATATCTGTTGGTAAGGCATTTCAAGTGTCTTCTAACACTGTGTTTTCACAAATTATAAACGACAATTACAAAGACAATCCCGAAAAATTTGTAGACAGACTCATCAATATGGGAATTAATCAAAAACTGGGTTTAGAAATAAAAGGTGAAGGTCGTCCATCTATACCACATCCGGATGACAAAAACTGGTACGGTACTACACTGCCCTGGATGTCTTTTGGGTATGGGGTTTCTATGACTCCGCTTCAAATTTTAAGTTTTTACAATGCTATTGCTAACGATGGTATCAAGGTAAAACCGCGATTTATAAAAAGAGTGATGGATAAAGGTCAGGATATTGATGTTTATGATAAACCTGAAATTCTCAATTCGGTTTGCACCAAAGAAACGGCAGAAATCCTCCAAGACTTGATGAAAAAAACCGTTGAAAGCGGAACCGCGGAGAATATTTACAATGAAAACTTTTCTATGGCAGGAAAAACCGGTACCTGCCAAACTGAATACTGGATAGAATCCGGACGCTATATCGCCTCATTTGCAGGATATTTTCCGGCCGATAATCCCAAGTATTCCTGTATTGTAACCATTCATAAGCCAGATAAAACAATAGGTTTCTATGGAAGCCAAGTCGCCGCTCCGGTATTTGCTGAAATTGCTGAAAAAATATACACAAAAACTTCCATTAAAGACCAGGTTAGATTTGAAAGTTTACAAGAATTAAATAAGACAGTTATTGATAAAAACCTGATGGCGTTAGAAACTTTTACCGACAAGATGCCAAATGTAAAGGGACATTCGCTGATGGATGCGCTTTCAATATTAGAAAATTTGGGACTTAAGGTCATCTTTAGTGGTGAAGGTGAAGTTAGAGCGCAATCGATAAAAGCCGGACAGAATCTAAATAATATTAAACAAGTAAAACTCATA
>CAYMXD010000089.1:0-7613 GCA_964394095.1 uncultured Mesohalobacter sp.
AGCCAGCGTTTAGGTTTGACGAGAACGGCGATGAGCATAAACACCATCATAAATTTAAAGACCGCTTTAAACTCTTCATTACTGACATTAACCGCTAAAACACCACCCGCCACAGCACCAATTATAATAGGTATTATATATTTTTTATTTCGGGCGACATTGAGTTTACCGTGTTTGTTAAACACTACAGAGGTGATGGCAGATTGGGTAAAAATTCCAATTCGGTTGGTGCCGTTGGCAGTATTAGGTGGTAAACCCAAAATTTCTGTGAGTATAGTCAAGGTAATAGCACTGCCATTACCCGCCAGGGTGTTGATGCCGCCGGCAATGAGCGCTCCAACAATGGCAATAGCATAACGTTCTATATCGGTCATTAAACATTTAGTTCAAATTGCGAAGTTACAAACTTCGCACAGCAGATTAGAGTTGATCATCGTCAAAAATGCACCGCTTGTCATTCCGACGGTAGAAGGAATCGCATTACGGTGGTGCTGGAATAGTAGAATAGCACATGCGGGGTGTGATGCCTCCTTTGTTGACATGACAAACTGTGAAAACAGATGAGTGCGAAGTTGCAAACTTCGCACAGCTCTAGTAAACTTCACACAGCTTTCAAACTTCGCACAGCAATGTTTTAAAGCCTTTAAAAATTATTGTAATTTAGACCCAAATTCAATGATACATGCCCAATCCTGAGCGCTATACTCAACTCATCAAAACCGAAGCCAAGCGTTTGGGCTTTATGTCCTGCGGAATGAGTAAAGCTGAATTTCTGGAAGACGAAGCGCCACGACTGGAGGCTTGGCTTAATAAAAATATGCACGGCGAAATGCGTTACATGGAAAACCATTTTGATAAACGTCTTGACCCGACAAAACTGGTACCCGGGGCTAAATCTGTCATTTCTCTGCTTTATAATTATTACCCATCTCAGTTTCAGCGTAAAGATTCTTACAAAATCAGCAAATACGCCTACGGACAGGATTACCATTTTGTCATCAAAAAAAAGCTGAAATCTTTATTGCAATTCATTCAGGAAGAGATTGGGGAAGTGCACGGTCGCGTTTTTGTGGACTCTGCGCCGGTTTTAGATAAGGCCTGGGCCGTGCGAAGCGGTTTGGGTTGGATGGGTAAACACTCTAACGTCCTGACTAAACAAACGGGTTCGTTTTATTTTATCGCAGAACTCATTGTAGATTTAGATTTGGAATACGACACCCCGGTCACCGACCATTGCGGCAGCTGTACCGCTTGTATAGACGCCTGTCCCACTCAGGCCATTGTTGAACCTTATGTGGTTGATGGCAGTAAATGTATCTCCTATTTTACCATTGAGCTAAAAGACGACTTACCCCACAGCTACAGCAATCAGTTTGACGACTGGATGTTTGGCTGTGATGTGTGTCAGGATGTGTGTCCGTGGAATAAATTCAGTAAATCGCACAACGAACCTCTATTCAACCCAGATGACAGGTTATTGAATTATTCTAAAGGCGAATGGCAGGATTTAACCAAAGAGGTTTTTCAGGAGATTTTTAGGAAATCGGCGGTTAAGCGAACAAAGTTTGAAGGCTTGAAACGAAATATTGGGTTTATCGAAAAGGGATAAAAGTTTTAGCATGGGGTAAATTCAGCTTATTTATGAGACCTAACACATTACCTAGTATCTAGTCAAAACATGAAATATTTGTTAAATTCAATCTTATAAAATACTTGAGTTAATAAACCTCCGTTAAAATATCCTTTAACCCCAAAAATTTTTTTAATTATGAAGTATTTATCAAAATTATCTTTGATTATTTTATTATTTTTTGTTGCAGCTTCCTGCAGTGATGACGATGACGGAAACGTAACCTCAAACCAAGCCGAAATAGTTGGAACATGGACGTTATTTGAAACAAGATTTGTTTCATCAAACGATGACACTGGTCCAACTGATGAAACCTTTTCTGCAGACTCCTGTAATTCACCTGTTTCCTTTATTTTTGACTCAGACGGTCAGCTAACTCTTACTGATGTTGAATTTGATTTTGACGAAGACTTCGATGGTAATTTAATTTTTAACTGTCAGGTAAGTGATGCTCAGCTTAACGGTAGCTGGCAGTTAGTTTCAGGTAACAGTTATGTAGTTACAATTGAAGGAGAAGCCGAGACCGTAGATATCAATTTTTTAAACAATAATACTATTATGGAGTTCATTATAATTAATGATCAATCCGATGATCCTACTGATCCCTCTACTCAGGAATTTACACTTAGATTCAATAAAAATTAGCCATTTTTTATTATGGTATAAAAGCTCATGATTAGATTCGTGAGCTTTTTTATTTTCATTAGTAAAAAAACTTAAGGCTTTATCGCATACACACAAATAAAGTCTTCTACTTCAAAGAAATGCAACATATAATCTTTAGTAGTGCCATTGTAGGTTACATTGGCATGGGTGGTTGAGGCTTTAAAGTCAAAATCGTGGACGTAGATGTCGTGAAGAAACAACAAACCTTGTTTGCCAAAGAGTTTGTATAAAGATTCCTTAGACCCCCAAACGATGGTCAATTTTTTGATAAGGTCTTCGCCATTACCAAGAGCGCGATATTCTTCTAGGGGTGTAAATTTCGGGGCGATATATTTTATTTTTTCACGTTGTTTTTCTACATCTACACCCACAGGCCTGTCGCTAACAATGACAGCTGTAAAGTGAAAAGAATGACTGATCGAAATATAGTTCCCATCTTTCAAATGGGGTTTGCCGTGGTCATCGTACTCCAAATCAAAATCGGTATACCCAAATAATTTCAACAAATGTCTTATACTGAGGAAAGCTTGTCTGTGCATTACAGATTTCATCCCATCGTAACGTTCTTGGCAGTAAGCAGAGAGTTCTATGTCTTTTTCAAGACTTTCAATATCTTCTTCAACCCGCCATAATCTAAGGCAGGAGCTTTCATCTATTGTTATTGTTTTGTAAAGCGGCATAAGGTTTTAACTATATTACTTATTTTTGCACAAAATTTAAACAAATATACAAGATGAGTTCAAAAACAACGACTTACGTGCCTTATAAAGTAAAAGATATTTCTCTGGCCGAATGGGGCCGACGTGAAATTGATTTAGCTGAAGCTGAAATGCCCGGTCTTATGTCACTTCGCGAAGAGTACGGTGCAAAAAAACCATTGAAAGGCGCCAGAATTGCCGGGTGTCTCCACATGACTATTCAAACTGCCGTGCTTATTGAAACCCTTGTAGAACTCGGTGCAGAAGTCACTTGGAGTTCTTGTAATATTTTTTCTACACAAGACCACGCTGCGGCAGCTATGGCCGATGCCGGTATTGCTGTTTATGCGTGGAAGGGCATGACCGAAGAAGAATTCAATTGGTGTATTGAACAAACCTTGTTTTTTGGTGAAGAGCGTCAACCTTTAAACTTGATATTAGATGATGGTGGCGATTTAACCAATATGGTTTTAGATGAATACCCTCAATTGGCCGAAGGCATTAAAGGCCTTTCTGAAGAAACCACAACAGGGGTTCACCGTCTCTACGAACGCATGAAAAAAGGAACTTTACCTATGCCGGCTATCAATGTAAATGATAGTGTGACCAAATCTAAGTTTGACAATAAATACGGCTGTAGAGAATCTGCGGTTGATGCCATAAGACGTGCAACAGACACCATGTTAGCCGGGAAGCAGGTTGTGGTTTGTGGTTATGGAGATGTTGGTAAAGGCACAGCCGCCTCTTTTAAAGGAGCGAACGCCGTTGTAACGATTACTGAAATCGATCCTATTTGTGCGCTACAAGCCGCCATGGACGGTTTTGAAGTGAAACGTCTGGAAACTGTTTTACACAAAGCAGATATCGTGATCACCACCACCGGAAATAAAGATATCGTAAGAGGTGAGCACTTTAAAGCCATGAAAGACAAAACTATCGTCTGTAACATCGGGCATTTTGATAATGAAATTGATGTGGCTTGGTTAAAACAAAACAGCGATGGTCCCAAAGTAGAAATTAAACCTCAAGTTGACAAATACACCATAGACGGAAAAGATATTGTGTTATTGGCAGAAGGCCGTTTAGTGAATCTTGGTTGCGCCACCGGCCACCCGAGTTTTGTGATGAGTAATTCATTCACCAATCAAACGCTTGCACAAATGGAACTTTGGGAAAACGAAGATAAATATAAGAATGAAGTTTATATGCTGCCAAAACATTTGGACGAAAAAGTCGCTGAACTTCACCTGAGCCGAATTGGTGCTGAATTGACTAAACTCAAAAAAGATCAGGCCGATTATATTGGCGTTGAAGTTAAAGGCCCATTTAAACCGGAGTATTACAGATATTAAAATTAAAAGGATTTTAAAAAGTTATATATCCTTGCTTTTTAGTGAGGGTATTCTTTATTTTAAACACATGTTTTTAATACAAACAGTACTTTTAAGAATTAAAATAAAATTATTTTTTATTTCGGCATTTATTATAGTCGGGTGTTCAATATTTAAAAATCAGAATGGAAAATTAGTTTACAGAAATATAGATTTCAATTTTGATAATTGCTGTTTAGCAACTCAAATTACGGGGACTGGTAAAATAAATGTGCATGAAAATATGCTAGAAGTTACAATAATCGATGGTTCAATTAAATTAAATCCTGAATTTAGCAACAAAACTTATACTGTTGGCAATATATCGTTAAGTCTAGGTAGATTGAATAAAAAATACAAGTGGGAGCCATTTAATAAAGGTGGTAATATAATTAGCTTGAACGAAACTATATCCTCTATTTCAGATTCTATTGACTTATCTGGCTATGTTTTTAGAATTCCATATTATAATAAAACTGACTTACTTGATAGTTGGATAGTAATAACTACAACAAACGAAGACAGAAGAGGATTTAATTATGCACACTCAATTGGAAAAAATCAAAGTTTTATAAAATAAATATTTATAAGTATTACTTTAATTATCCTTGGATTCAACTAATAAATGATGTAGAATGCAATTTAGCAAATCCCCTCTTAGTTTAAGAAATGCTTTGGCTTTGATTTTATATGCTGCCAAAACATTTGGACGAAAAAGTCGCTGAACTTCACCTGAGCCGAATTGGTGCAGAACTGACTACGCTTAAAAAAGATCAGGCCGATTATATTGGCGTTGAAGTTAAAGGCCCTTTTAAACCGGAGTATTACAGGTATTAGATAGTTCTTAGCTATTAGTCCTTTGCTATTATTGAATATAAACACTTATTAAACCTCACAGGTCTCGAAGACTTGTGAGGTTTTTTAGTTATAAATTATTATATTAATTTTAAACCCTTATCATTTGTTATTTTTGAAGCATGCAAACTTTCAATACACCACTCCAAGTTCTAAAAACACATTTTGGATTTGATTCTTTTAAACCGAATCAAAAACCTGTTATTGAATCTATTTTAGATAACAAAGACGTCATGGCCATCATGCCAACTGGCGGCGGAAAGTCGATTTGTTTTCAGTTGCCTGCCTTGGTAAAAGATGGCGTAAGCATCGTCATCTCCCCGCTTATTGCCTTGATGAAAGATCAGGTTGATGCTTTGCGCGCCAATGGCATTTCAGCCAGTTTTTTCAACAGCTCACAACCAAGCGAAGAGCAAAATGAAGTCCTTCGAAACCTTAGCCAGAACAAATTAAAACTGCTTTATGTGGCCCCCGAAAGTTTAGGACTACTTCAGCCGTATTTAAGCGAAAATAAGGTAAGCTTGTTTGCCATAGACGAAGCCCATTGTATTTCGGCTTGGGGTCATGATTTTAGACCGGCGTATCAACAGCTCAAAAATTTAAAAGTCAATTTTCCAGATACGCCTGTAGCGGCTTTTACGGCCACAGCAGATGTGGCTACACAGGACGATATTTTAAATCAACTCAACATTCCGAAAGCTCAAAAGTTTGTGAGTTCTTTCGACCGAAAAAATCTGTATCTTGAAGTGCGACCCGGAGTAAAAAGAATACAGCAAATACTTCAGTTCTTAAAAAATCGAAAAGAAGAAAGTGGCATTATCTATTGCCTGAGCAGAAAAAGTACGGAAAGCCTTGCCGACAAATTGAACAACAATGGTTTTGAAGCCAAAGCCTATCACGCCGGATTAGACGCCGAAACCCGCAGCCAAATCCAAAATGATTTTGTAAGCGATAAAACCCCAATTATCGTCGCCACAATTGCCTTTGGAATGGGCATTGACAAAAGTAATGTCCGTTGGGTCGTCCATTACAATTTACCTAAAAACATTGAAAGCTATTACCAGGAAATTGGCCGTAGTGGTCGAGATGGTCTGCCTGCCCATACCTTATTATTTTACAGCTATGCAGATGTTGTACAACTGCAACGATTTATAGAAAATTCGGCCAACCGTGAAGTGCAAGAGGCCAAATTAGAACGTATGCAACAGTTTGCTGAAGCTTTAAGTTGCAGGCGTATTGCACTATTGAATTACTTTGGGGAACATATTGCTGAAGACTGCAATAATTGCGATAATTGTAAAACACCGCCGCAATTTTTCGATGGCACTATTCTGGCTCAGAAAGTCTGCTCTGCGGTCTATAGACTTGGTCAAAAAGAACCTTTAAACATGCTTGTAGATGTGTTGCGTGGTTCAAGAAATGCTCAGGTATACGACAAAGGCTATCAAAACATAAAAACTTATGGTGTTGCCCGTGATTTGTCTTGGTTAGACTTGCAGCAGTATGTCATTCAGATGATCAATCAGGGAATTTTAAGTATAAGATTTCATGAAAACGGTAGATTATTATTAACACCCCTGTCTAAAAAAATCTTGTTTGAAGGCAAAAAAGTAAAACTGGCTCGACCTCAACTGAAACCTAAAGCACCAGAAATTGATGATATTCCAGTTGTTGAAAACACCGGTCTTTTTGAAGAATTGCGACAACTGAGGAAAACAATTGCTCTTGAAGAAAACGTACCACCTTATATCGTTTTTAATGATGCCAGCTTAAAAGACATGGAGAGAAAGTTACCTAAAGACGGAAAAGATTTCTTACAAGTCAGTGGTGTTGGTGAGGCTAAAAACAAAAAATATGGTCAACGGTTTTTAGCGGTTATCAAAACTTATCAGAATTCTCAACGTCAAAAACCTAAAACGAAAACATCAAAGTCTTCCACCCAACTCCAAACCTTTGCTTTATATGAAGACGGCTTATCTGTTGAAGACCTTGCAAAAGAAAGAGATCTCAAAGAAACCACGATTTACGGCCATTTGCTTAAACTGCGTCAATCAGGTAAACCAATTGATTTGTGGCAATATATCGACAAAGCTGAAGTTGAAAGTATTTTGAAAGCCCAAAAAGAATTAGACTTAGAAGAAGAAACCTTAAAGCCCTATTACGAGTATTTTGAAGAAAAAATGCCGTATTGGAAAATTAAAATGGGGTTATATTTAGCTGAAAAGAATTAGATAGTTTTTCAATCTTTAAATGTAGCAATCTGTGGATATGAAAATTTGAAAATGAAACCATTGTTGCGAAAATCGAGATTTGTTGGAGGCAGGACGTAACTTGAAGTCTAACTATCCGTTCAGGCAATTTCTGTCAATTTAAGCATGATTAGTAATTTACTTT
>CAYMXD010000090.1:0-7527 GCA_964394095.1 uncultured Mesohalobacter sp.
CCATAAGCTTTTGTTCGGAAATAACGGTTTCAGGTCTTTTTTTAAATCCAAAAATATTGATATTTCCCTATTGCAGTGTACGACTTCATACCCTACAAAAACAGAACAATATGGATTTAATTTGATTAAAGAATTCAAAAAGCGATATGGCATCAAAATCGGATTTTCAGACCATTCTGCAAAAGTTTCCACCGGCATTGCAGCAGTTGCTCAAGGTGCAGAAATATTAGAGTTTCACGTCGCTTTTTCTCGAGAACAATTTGGGCCAGATACTACTTCATCACTGTCTTTAGATCAGGTAGAAGAATTGATAAGAGGCGTGAAAGATGTAAAACAAGCTTTGGATTATCCTGTAGATAAAAATGACATAAATCAATTTAAAAACCTAAAGGACATCTTCGGAAAGTCTTTAGCGGTAAATAAAGATTTAAAAAAAGGACATATTTTAAAATTTGAAGACCTCGAGGCCAAAAAGCCTAAAAATAAAGGGGTAAGCCCGTCAAGGTATAAAGAGGTTATAGGCAAAAGTTTAAATGTGGATAAAGTGGCCTGGTCTTTTCTGTTAGATGCGGATTTGGTATAAAGGATAGTCTATAGTTACTATTTGAAAGTATTCCTAAATGGTCACCGACCAAATTCCATTTTTATAAGATTTAACCCTAATTAAGTATTTGAAGATCTTCAAATGCACAACAAATAAGAAAATATAAGCAATATGGCGATTTTTTGAAATCATACTTAATGAGTAAAATTGAAGTCACATATTCGTGTTTTTCTATCTCGGGTCCCGATTCTATTTTAATTCAATAATTGAACTAAAAATTAGATCGAGGCGTAAATTACATCTCGATACATCCCCTCGATTTACGTCGGTACACCTGCCTAAGCTTTCGGCATCCAAGCTTAATATATAAAGTATAGTTTAAATATATTATAAGCAGAAAATCAGTATTTTAAGCTAATTAGTGTTATTTGAAAGTTATGAGTCTTGCTTTTTGTTTCTATCTTTTCTTTCAATCCTAAAGCATAATTCTATTGAAATAATTTACCTAAGAGATTTTTATTCTTTGATTTAATATTACTTTTATGGCTGTATCTTAAATTATGAATACTATGAAATCTATTCAACTTATTTTTTTGCTTTTATTCTCAATAAGTTTTTATGCACAGGACTTAGATTATTCAAAAATTCCTCAGCTCCAGACTCAGGCCACTTATACGAAGGAAGTCTATGCCGATAAAATTACGCTATCCATCACACTATCTGAAGCCGATACCAATGGTAAAGTGTCGGTAGAGAAACTTGAACAACGTATGAAAAACGTGCTGTTAGAGAAGGATGTGGATTTAAAAAAGCAACTTACTTTAACCAATATGGCCAGTAATTTTAGAGACTATTTCTTAAAAAAAACCGATGTTCAAAAAGTTAAAAGCTATGAACTTGAACTTTATGATGCTTTAACAGCGGGAAAAATTTTTAAAGGTCTGGAATCTCAGGAGATTTCTAACGTCCGCTTACTAAAAACAGAATATAGTAAATTAGAAGAACTTAAAATAGAACTTAAAGGTAAAGCGGTAGAAAAAGCCAAACATCAGGCTGAAGAAATGCTGAAACATCTCGATCAAGACTTAGGCCCGGCGATATTTATTTCGGATATGCAAACCAAAATGTATCCTATGGCCTATTCACAGAATAGAAAACCAATGCTATCTATGGAAAGTCAAAATGATGTGTCAAGTGGTATAGATGTCAATTTTGATAAAATTAAAGTTGAAGCCAAGGTAAGTGTTTATTTTAAGTTGAATTAAGTTGAAGTTAAGCCTAATGAAATTTTATCAAAACTTTTACGTATTTCTACTGTCTTTATTTTTTTCTATGAGTTCTTATGCTCAAGATACCGGAGAACTCACCGGCTATGTTTACGATTTTTTAACCGGAGAACCCATTCTCGGGGCGACGGTTCAGGTTGTAGATACTCAATTAGGGGCAGTTACTGACAAAAACGGGTATTATGTTATAGAGAATGTACCCACGAAACCTGTCACCTTGAAAACGTCTTACGTAGGTTATGAAAGTGAATTGCGTTACAATGTGATTGTAAAATCGGTAGGTAATGTAGAAGAAACATTTGAACTCATAGAAAGTACCACTCAACTTGATGAAGTCACTATAACACCCAATCCATTCCGAAAAAAGGAAGAAACACCTTTATCTATACAGTCCCTTTCTGCAGTAGAAATTGCGACTTATCCCGGCGGGAATAATGATATTGCTAAAGTGGTGCAATCCTTGCCCGGTGTGGCCAGTTCAATCGGGGGATTTAGAAATGATGTAATTATTCGTGGTGGAGCCCCAAATGAAAATGTGTACTATCTGGATGGAGTTGAAATTCCCAACATCAATCACTTTGCCACTCAAGGCAGTGCCGGTGGTCCGGTAGGTTTGCTGAATGTGAGTTTTTTTAATAATGTAAGCTTATCTACCAGCGCATTTGGCGCAGAATACGACAATGCCTTGTCTGGTGTTCTTCAATTTGACCAACGAAATGGGAATAATCGAGATTTTAGAACCAATATCAGATTGAGTAGTAGTGAAACCGCTTTAACATTTGAAGGTCCCCTGTTTAAAGGTAATAACGAAAGCAGCGATACTTCATTTATAGTTTCTGTAAGACGCTCCTATTTACAGTTTTTATTTCAGGTAATTGGTTTACCTTTTTTGCCGGATTATTGGGATTATCAATACAAACTCACTCATAAGATAGATGATTATAACGATATTTACCTGACAGGGGTAGGTTCAATTGACGATTTTTCTATCAATGTGCCCGACGATATCGATGCTGAACAACAGGCACAACTCGACCAAGTACCGGTGATAAAACAACGTACCAATACCGTTGGAGTAACCTGGAAACGCCGGTTTAAAGAGATTGCAGGATTTATGACCACCACCATAAGCACCAACTACCTGAGCAACGATTTTACCCGTTTTGAAGATAATATCAACGAAGCTAACCCTATTTTTACCAATAATTCTACCGAACAAGAAACCAAATTACGCTATAATTATAATCGCTTTTATAAAGAATGGAAGTTGAAAGCCGGTTTTGTGGTTCAACAGGCCAACTATACCAACAAGACTATAAATCTAACTGATAATTTCAATTTTGATTCAGATTTGTCTCTGGTTCGCTACGGCTTGCATGCCCAGGCTTCCAGACGCTTTTTTAACGACAGGTTGGGTTTATCTTTTGGTATTCGAGCAGATGCCAATGACTTTACAGCTGGTGGAAATGATTTGCTTTCAACCTTAAGCCCAAGAATTTCAGCCTCATATATTTTGGATGAAGAGCAGAAATGGAGTCTAAATGCGTCCTGGGGCCGATACTATAAAATACCTCCTTATACAGTTTTGGGCTTTCAGGACAACAACCGAAACTTTGTTAATCGGGAAGTCACTTATATCGAAAACGACCATAGCGTTTTGGGAATTGAATATTTACCCAATCAGGATTCTAAATTTTCTTTGGAAGGTTTCTACAAGAAATACCGGGACTATCCGGTTTCCATAACCGATGGTATTTCTTTGGCTAATCTTGGCGGTGGTTTTGAAGTTTTAGGAAACGAACCGGTAGCCAGTGCAGGTCTGGGGCGAACTTACGGTTTAGAATTTTTATACCAGAAAAAGCTGTCTAAACGCACTTATGCCATTTTAGCCTATACCTTATTTAGAAGTGAATTTACCGGTTTTGATACAGATAATTATGTGCCAAGTGCCTGGGATAGTAGACATTTACTCACCTTTACCGGAGGTTATCAATTTGGGAAAAACTGGGAACTAAGTGCCCGAATGCGTTATATTGGCAGAACGCCTTTTGCTGAAGTTGATGTTGAAGCCACCAACACTCAAAACACTTATCCGGAACTGCTGATAGACTATTCTAATTTTGGTCAAAACCGATTGAGCGCTTTTAACCAGACCGATGTACGTCTTGATAAAAAATGGAATTTTAAAAAGTTTTCATTGAATGTGTTTTTGGAAATTCAGAATATTTTAGGTCAGCAGATACCTGAACCACCCAATTACGGCTTAAATCGTGATGACGATGGTAATGTGATTCAACCTCAAACTCTAGTACAAATCGAACAATTAGACAGCAGTTCGCCTTTGCCTTCGATTGGGGTGGTGGTGGATTTTTAGTTTTTAGTAAGTAGTCCCTGAATGCTCACCGAACATATTCCAATTCATATAACTTTATTGATTTGGGATTGAAATAAAAAGAAATATTGAATCAAGTAATTGAATATCGAACAAGGATTAACGAATTTTGATTTAAGAATAAGTTATTTTCTTCATTATTCGTTAATCAGAGTTCCTTGCCTGCCTGACCGGCGAGGCAGGTTCATTATTCAAGTAAAGAATTTTGTAAATGAGCATATTATTTTTAAAAATATTTATACTTTATCAAGTAATTGAAAAACAAATAATTAGATGAAGTGTTATATGAAAGTAAGTAATTACAATTATTGTTTTATTATCGGACTTTTTTGTTCTCAAATGATTCTAAGTGCCAAGCTTAGTGTGCTTTCTTCTTTGTTGATAAGTTATGTAATGCATTGGCAATGATGGTTTTAAGCTACTACAACTTCCCCATACGTTTCATTACAAACAAAAGAACAATAGGCACAAGCAGCAAGCCAACCATCAAGGTATGTTCTGTTAGCACCCAGGGTTTGAGAATAATGGTGATAAAAAACCCACCCATAGCGCCTCCAAAGTGGGCGTCATGACCGATATTATCTCGACCACGCCGCATGGCCCAAATAGAGTAAAGGAGATAGCCAATACCAAACACATAAGCCGGTAGAGGAATGATGAAAAACAAGCCCAGCATCATATCCGGATAGAGTAAAATAGAGGAATACAACACGCCAATCACCGCGCCACTGGCACCAACGGCCGTATATTGAAATTCATTTTGATGGAAGTAGTAAGATAAGAGGTTTCCTAAAAGTAAACTCCCGAAGTAAATCCCTAAAAATCCGGTAACCCCCAAAAACATAATCACAATATCCGCAAAAAAGTAGAGCGTGAGCATATTAACAAACAAATGCGTCGTATCTATATGTAAAAATGCAGAACTCAAAAACCGCAACTTTTCTCCCCGCTGAATATCGCCAATCCTAAAACAATACTGATGAAAAAAAGACGTATCGTTAAAACCTTTAAAAGAGACCAAAACATTGGCAATAATAATGATAATGGTCACTGTTGAAATATCCTGCATATACTTTAATCTTCAAAAATTCAAATATAGCATATCTTTGCAGCAAAATAAAGTCTTGAAGACTATCATTTATGCATCACCCTACTTTGTAAGCAAAAGTATTACACTTTTGCTTTTATACTGATGCGAGCGATTTTAGATGTGTTTTACACTGTTGCTTTTACATCATGGGTATCGAATATCAAGAGTGTCTCGAGACTTTTGGTTGCTTTGTTTAGAACATCATATAAAAACAGATTACTATCTTTTGAGCAAGATGGCATCGTCGTATTGACCATTCACCCCATACGAACAAGCCTAATTATAAGGCATTACATCAAAATTGATTTCCCTATTTCAACTAAGCCCATTATTTCTTTTTATTAGCCTTTAAAGGTTTTTAGCAAAGCGATTTTAACATTTTTCCATAGATAATTAAAAATAGATTTTGTTCGGTCTGGTTTTGCTTCGGCACTTACTTTTCTATAAGTTTCAGAATTATTTTTACTTTTTTTGGAAATAAATAGATTCACTATGGCACTTTTAATAGTGTTTACTTCCGAACTGTCTTTCTTGAGTAGTTCAACTTTAAACTCATCGTATTCCATCTGCATATCTATCTTAGACGAATATTTGTCTCCAAAAATACTGAAATAGGTTTGCTTGATATTGCCGGAAAATCCAATATTAAGATTAGCCTTAGTAAAACTATTGATTTTATGAGCTGCAAGCTCATCGAGTTGAGCTTTAAATGTAAATTTTTCATCTTTTTCATTTACCCAAAACTGCCAGTCAATGTTTAAACTTGCACTATTCATGAATTTCGCTTTTATCTTAATATCAGTAGGCTTGTCGCCTTCAATGTTTTCCAGATTTAAGACCTCTGCATTAATATTACTAAAGTTCAATTTACCCGAAGGATGGTCGGGCAAGACTTTTTCTCTATATCTCAATTCAGCATTGTGGATTGAAAGTTTTTCTATTTCAAGATAAAAGGGAAGAGACCTTAAGGCTTCACCATAAAATTGTTTTTGTGAAGTATCGTCGGTAATTAGTTTATTTCTGTAGATGTTCGCTTTCGGTTGATGTAGGCGCAAGTGACTTGTCGTGAATGATAAACTGTCACTTTTATAAGCATAATTCCATTCGTTCAGCCTTATACTATCGATAGAGATGTTATAATGATCGCGCTCCTTTTTCAGAAGCTGATGGTATTTTGCTTTAGGATATTTGGTCTGAAATCTAATGTTTTCAATTGAAATCGTTTCATTATTCAGTTTAAAATTTTTAGCCTGTATATTTTCAAATTTCCCTGCAAGTGTAAAAATAGAATCGATGTCTATATGTACAGATGAATACTTAAAAGGCAGTTGAGATTTTCGGCTCATTGAGTCTATAACAAAATCTTTAAGTTGAATATTGACAGTATTAAAATGATGGCTTGAAATCTTAGCTGTTGAATCCAGCTTTGTGAATTTTGCATTTTCAATTGAAATCTTATCGATTGAAATACTTTTTTGTTTAGATTTCAAACTATCGCCTGAAGCTTTAGCGTCGAAGAGTTTTGTGTTTTCAACGTATTTAAAATCCGGTTGAATAACTTTAAGTGTATTGAATTTCAGTTGTTTGGTTTTAAGGTAAGTCAACCAATTCACGCCTTTTAAATGGATGGCCTTGATGTTTATATCTGAACTGTCTTTTCTTAATCGCATCCCTGAAATGCTTACATCACCGAGCCAAATACTGGCTGAAACCTTATCGTATTTGAGGTGATAGGCTTTTGCAACAGACTTTTCTAAGGTCGATTTTATTTTGTTTTCGAGAAAGGGATTGGCTAAAACGCCAACAATCAAGAAAAGTATTAAAATAATACCTAAAGCTATGCCGATTTTTTTAAGCCTTGAAGCCATGGGATAAATATATAGATATTTGAATTTCTACAGGTCGGTTGGGCTTAGATTATTACATGAAATAATCTTTGCCCCATATTCTTCATTTTTTACTCTGAGAATTTTACTATAAAAGCGATGCTGTGTAGTTACAAGCTTTGCACAGCTTAGCATTTACCTTTTATTGTAGGCGTGCGAACTTATAAACTTCGTACAGCTGATCCAATAATGGATTGACCCGGAACGGGTCATATCCTTATAGTAAATATGACCTCACGCCACTTACGACCCCGAAGGGTGTCGAATAATTTTTTAAATTTAAGTTTGCTTTTGATTGGAAAGCATAGGGTTTTTGGAATAATATTAGT
>CAYMXD010000091.1:0-7526 GCA_964394095.1 uncultured Mesohalobacter sp.
TGATACACTTGCACATTAATTAATTTTCAAATCACCAAATTTTCAAATTGGTACATTGCTGCATTGCTACATTGATTAATTACCACATTTTTAAAGTAGCAAATTCTCCAAGTCCCTCCTTTGGAGGAATTTAGGGAGGCCTCTCTATATCAATGCGCCTCCAACCAATTATCCCCTACTCCAACCTCAACATCAAGAGGCACTTTCAATTCGTAAGCGCTTTCCATTTCAGACTTTATCAGTGGTTTGAGCTCGTCTAATTCGTCTTTATGGATATCAAAAATCAGTTCATCATGGATTTGCAACAACATTTTAGACTTGTAGTGGCCTTCTTTCAGCTTTTTATGAATATTGATCATGGCGACTTTAATGATATCTGCTGCGCTACCCTGTATTGGCGCATTCACTGCATTACGTTCTGCCCCACTTCTCACCATGCCGTTAGAAGCGTTAATATCTTTGAGGTAACGCCGCCTGCCCATCACGGTTTTCACGTATTCATTCTCCCGAGCAAATTCGATTTGGTCATCCATATAAGCTCGGAGTTTGGGATAGGTTTTATAGTAGGTTTCTATCAAGTCTTTGGACTCAGATCGGCTTAAATCGGTCTGATTACTCAACCCAAACGCCGAAACCCCATAAATGATTCCGAAATTGACCGTCTTGGCCTGGCTCCGTTGCTCGCGGGTGACCTCATCTAAAGCCACATCAAATATTTTTGAGGCTGTGGACGCGTGAATATCTTCCCCATTTTGAAAAGCTTTAATCATGGTTTCTTCATTGCTTAAAGCTGCTATAATCCTTAGTTCTATCTGTGAATAATCGGCTGCAAGTAGAGTATAGTCCTCATTTCTGGGCACAAAGGCTTTTCGAACCATCCGCCCACGCTCGGTTCTGATAGGGATATTCTGAAGGTTGGGATTGGTAGAACTCAATCTACCCGTAGCGGCCACCGTCTGCATAAATTCGGTATGAATCCTGTTGGTTTGTTTGTTGACTTGTTTTGGTAAGGCATCAACATAAGTGCTTTTCAGTTTAGACAAACCCCGCCAGTCCAAAACATCTTGAGCAATCTGATGGTCTTTGGCGTGAAAAGACAACACCTCCTCAGCAGTGGAATACTGCCCTGATTTTGTCTTCTTTGGTTTTTTGGCGATTTGAAGCTTTCCAAATAATATCTCTCCCAGTTGCTTAGGCGAACCAATGTTGAATTCCTCTCCGGCTTCATTATAGATTTTTTTCTCCAAGCTTTGGATATCCTCATTAAGCGATGCGGATAAATTGCTTAATACCTCTTTATCCAGCTGAACACCTTCAATTTCCATATCTGCAAGAACACGCAGTAAGGGAATTTCCAGTGTATTAAATAAAGGTTGATTATGCGCTTCTTTTAATTCTTCTTCAAAAAAAGTTTTAAGCTGATAGGTAATATCGGCATCTTCCACGGCATAGGCTGTAATGGTCTCTAAGTCTACATCGCGCATAGATTTTTGGTTTTTACCTTTTTTGCCAATCAATTCTTTTATCGGCTTTGGCGAATAATTCAAATAAGTTTCTGCCAGCACATCCATATTATGACGCATGTCCGGGTTGATGATATAGTGTGCCAGCATAGTGTCAAATAAATCGCCTTTAACCTCTATGCCCTGATTTTTCAACACCTTGATGTCGTATTTCAGGTTCTGTCCTATTTTGAGGATATCTTCATTTTCAAAGAAGGCTTTTAGCTGTCTCAAGCGTTTCTCATATTCCTCTTTGTCATCGGGAAAAGGAACATAAAACCCGGTATGGGCCTGCCAAGAAAAGGCAATCCCAACCAATTTGGCTTCCAATGTATCCAAAGAAGTAGTCTCCGTATCAAAACACACCGCCTTTTGGATATTCATTTTATCGACCAGCATATCAATAGCTTTAGGTGTGTTGACAAGTTGATAATGATGGTCGACTTTGTCTAAAGTTTTGTAACCTTGAAAATCCTCAGCTTTGATGTCTTTTTTACCGGTATCGTTTCCAAACAATGAATATTGCCCACTGCCGGGAGTTTGCTTAACGTCTTTGGTTTTGGGATTTTCTGTATGTTCTGCGCCTTGGTTAAACATTTTCAGGAACTGTTCCGTTAATCGTCTAAATTCTAAATCTTTAAACAATTCAATGACTTTTTCAACATCGGGTTTGCTTAACTCATAATCTTCTGCATCAAACTGCACATCACAATCGGTAAAAATGGTGGCTAATTTTTTAGACATTCTGCCCTGCTCAGCATGGGCTTCCACTTTTTCTTTCATTTTGCCTTTCAATTGGTCGATGTTGTCGAGCAGCCCTTCCATGCTGTCAAATTGCTTGATAAATTTTTTGGCCGTTTTATCGCCTACGCCGGGTAAACCGGGAATATTATCGGAAGCATCGCCCATCATACCGAGATAATCAATCACTTGTTCCGGTCGCTCTACGCCAAAACGCTTTTGCACTTCCGGAATTCCCCAAACCTCTATGGCATTGCCCATTCTTGCGGGACGGTACATAAAAATATTTTCGCTGACCAACTGCCCGAAATCCTTATCCGGGGTGACCATATAGGTCTTGTAGTTTTCTTTTTCGGCCTGCTTCGCCAGTGTGCCGATGATATCATCGGCTTCCATGCCTGAAATTTCAATCACAGGGATATGCATGGCTTTTAAGATGTCTTTAATGATAGGTATAGATTCTCTGATGACATCGGGCGTCTCATCGCGATTAGCTTTGTAATCCTCGTAAATTTCTTTCCGCTCTTTGCTGCCGTCTTTATCAAAACACACCGCCAAATGATCGGGATTTTCCCGCTTTATCACATCGAAAAGGGAATTGGTAAAGCCCATGATAGCCGAAGTATCCTGCCCTTTGGAGTTAATTCGCGGATTTTTGATTAAAGCATAATAGCCTCTAAAAATGAGAGCGTAGGCATCGAGTAGAAATAAGCGTTTTTGATCTGACATTTATGAAATTTTGAATTGTAAATTATAAATTTTGAATTCCAGTAATATTATTATGGTTTATAATAGATAGCTTTAAATTTTAAAAATGTAAGACTTCATACCAAATAAACCATTGCAGTAAAAATACAAAATTGAATTTAACTCCGTCAAATAATTTGATTGACATTATAAAGTTTAATTTTTATATGATACCAAGACTTGGTATATTTGTTTAAAATTTAAAAAAATGGCAAAAAACACATCAATCCTACTCGGTGAACATCATGATAAATTTATCAAAGAACAGGTCAATTCCGGAAAATACACCTCTGTGAGTGAAGTCGTTAGAGCCGCACTACGACTTTTTGAATTTGAAGAACAAAAAAAAGATATTCTTATTAGAAAGCTTGAAGAGGGAGAACAATCAGGTTTTGATGATGATTTTGATAAAGACGAATTTTTATCGAGCCTTCATAAAAAGTACAATTCAAATGCATGAAATATAGGATTAGCATAAAGGCCAAAAAAGATTTGGAAGACATTTAATTTTATACTTTCGATAAATGGTCATTAGGGCAAGCTGATAATTATATAGATGAATTAATTTCAGTAATTGAAAGGATAACCCGTAAACCATTTTTAGGCAAAAGTTTTCACCACATAAGACCGGGGTATTTTAAATTTCTTTTAAATCTCACTTTATCTTATACAAGATTAATAAGAAAGAAGAGTATGTGGAAATAATTAGAATTTTACACCAACGGATGGATATTGAAAATAGGCTATCTGAATAATATATAAACTACAATTCCTTACATTTTAAATAAGCTAATCCTTTTCTTCAAAGTTAAGTTATTAATACTCCTGTTATTTTTCTTAAAGTTTAGTAATTAGAATCTCCAAATATACCCAGACTAACTAATTTCGCAGGAATCAATTGAAATACAAACGATGAACGCTTACGTCAAACCTTACACATTAGATTTTAAAAATCCCAGCGGCACTTCCCGAGGGGTACTTCGACAAAAGAAAACCTATTTCATCATAATTGAAGATGACGAAAAATTTGGAATTGGTGAAGCTGCATTATTTGAAGGTTTAAGTTATGACGATCGACCCGATTATGAAGAGAAGCTTCAATGGGTTTGTAATCACATTCATCTGGATAAAAAACAATTACTTCAGGAGGTTAAAGACTATCCATCTATTCAATTTGGATTAGAAACGGCCTTTATGTCCTTTCAGTCTGCACATAAATTTGAAATATTTCCTTCTCCATTTACCTCGGGTGAGGATGCTATTAAGATTAATGGTTTAATCTGGATGGGCGAAAAAGAATTTATGAAATCTCAAATTAAAGACAAGATTGAACAAGGTTTTAGTTGTGTAAAACTGAAAATTGGCGCCATTGATTTTAAGGAAGAAGTGGCTTTGCTGAAATATATCAGAGAGGAATTCACTGCCGAGGATATAGAATTGCGTGTAGATGCCAATGGAGCATTTTCGCCCGATGATGCTTTAGAAAAATTGAAACACCTCAGCGAATACGATTTACACAGCATCGAACAACCCATAAGGCAAGGCCAATGGCAGGACATGGCGAAACTCTGCGAAGTTAGTCCACTCCCAATAGCACTGGATGAAGAATTAATTGGTTTAACCGATGTAACAAAACGGAAGCAAATGCTACTAACCATACAACCGCAATATATCATTTTAAAACCTGCTTTGGTTGGCGGTTTAACCGAAAGTAAAAAATGGATAGCAATGGCTAATGCATTAAACATTGGAAACTGGATCACCAGTGCCTTAGAGAGTAATATCGGTCTCAATGCGATAGCTCAATTTACTTACAGCTTACATTCTGAAATGCCTCAGGGTTTAGGGACGGGGAGTTTATTCAGCAACAATTTTGAAAGTCCGCTGGAAGTGCTGGGAGAGAAGTTGACTTACAATACCGGAAAAAACTGGAAATCAATTAACAAATTAATATCAAAAACATAAATCATGACAGGATTCATTGCTCAGGCCTATAAGGGCTACACCGATTGGTGGCGTTATCTTCTTGGGTTTTTCTTCATCTTTTTCATCTGGCAGTTATTTTCACTTGTACAAGGTGCTTTTGTGTTTTTAAAATTATCTAAAGAAGGGCTTTCTACGGAGGAAATTATGCTCAAAATGGGGGATATGGATGTGCTAATGGGCACTTTAGAATCTAATCTTAATTTCTTTTTACTATTACTGGGGTTTGCCGGAGGGTTTTTAGCCATATTGTTAGTAGTAAGATTCTTTCACAACCTTGAACTAAAAAAAATCATCACTTCTCGACCAAAGATTGACTGGAAAAGGGTTGGTATAAGCTTTAGTATCATAGCCCTTTTAGTATCCGGTTCTGTAATTTTAGACTACAAGCTATCTCCTGAGGACTATCAGCTCAATTTTCAGCCGCAGAAATTTTTGATTTTAGCATTAATAGGTATCATTTTAGTCCCCATACAAACCACATTTGAAGAATTATTGTTCAGAGGTTACCTGATGCAGGGTTTTGGAACTGCCTTTAAAAGTAGAGCGGTAGCTTTAATCGTGACTTCTACCCTATTCGGACTCATGCATATTGCTAACCCGGAAGTTGGTAAATTAGGATACCAGGCTTTAATTGTCTACATCGGTACTGGATTTATGTTAGGCATCATA
The DNA here is from genome assembly GCA_964394095.1 of uncultured Mesohalobacter sp. Lineage (GTDB taxonomy): Bacteria > Bacteroidota > Bacteroidia > Flavobacteriales > Flavobacteriaceae > Psychroflexus. The sequence goes on from CAYMXD010000091.1 coordinate 5,646, forward strand.
ACATTAATGGATGAAGGGCTCGAGCTTGCCATAGGTTTTCATGCGGCTAATAATTTGGTAACAGCACTACTGCTTACTGCAGATTGGACAGCTTTTAAGACCTACTCCATTTTTAAATATACCGGCGAGCCCTCAGTAATTTCTGATATTTATGTTCCTGTTTTCATCATTTACCCTCTATTAATCTTAGGTTTTGCAAAAATCTACAAGTGGAAAAACTGGAAACATCGTTTATTTGGTAAGCTTGAAAAACCAGTTAAAATCAAAGCTTAACTAAAATTTAATCTAAGATTTCAACATAAATTAAAAAGTCATACACAATTTTATTAAATTTGATCTAATATTGTAATATATAAGCAATGCTCATTAAATCAAATATGTCTAAACATAACATTAAAATTCATCCCTCTTTCAAACTGAATGGGACCCACTACTCTAAACAAGACCTACATGAAGTGGCATATAGTTTTATCAAAGAGGGGGAAGCTTTTGAGGAAAGGGTAGGTAATTTTTTATTAGATTGGCTAAATGAGGACTATAAGGATATAAAAGTGAGGACATCAGGTTCTACTGGAGAACCAAAGGTCATTTTTATTGATAAAGACAGAATGGTTAATTCTGCTAGAGCGACAGGAAAACATTTTAAGGTTAAAGAAGACACAAAAGCCTTGCTATGCTTACCACCCAAACACATTGGCGGTATGATGATGCTTGTGAGAGCTATGATTTTAGGATGGCATCTTGATATTGTAAAACCTGCATCCAATCCTTTGGATAATATTTACAAAACCTACGATTTTTGTGCTATGACCCCTTTTCAACTGGATAATTCACTCAACAGATTGCACTTAATCAAAAAATTGATTGTTGGCGGCGGACGTATTTCTGAGAATCTAAAACACATCGTGCAAGGGATTCCGACCAAAGTTTACGAAACTTTCGGTATGACTGAAACCATATCTCATATCGCTTCAAGAAAAGTCAATAATTTCAAGAGTGATCCTTATAAAGAAAGGCCTTTTAAGGTTTTACCCAAAGTAAGTGTGTCATCAGATCAACATAATCGACTGATCATTAAAGCACCAAAACTCATAGATGAACCCATAGTCACTAAAGATATTGTAGAAATTGAAACTTACAAAAAATTCTATTGGAAAGGTCGTGCTGATAATGTTATCAATACAGGAGGCGTTAAAATACATCCTGAAATCGTTGAAAAAAAGCTACAAACACTCATCACACAACGCTTTTTCTTGAGCGGTTTACCAGATGATGCCCTTGGCGAAAAAGTGGTGTTATTTATCGAACTTCCGTTTTCTGAAAAAACCATTAGTAATATCCAGGAAGCTATTGATAATCTAGATTCCCTGGACAAATACGAAAAGCCAAAAAAAATCTATTTAGTCGAAAGATTTGAAGAAACCCCAAACGGTAAAGTAAATCGAAGCCGAACCGTAAGTGCAAAGATGAAGTGATTTTTGATTTATGTAATAGGTTATGAGTTTATAGGTTTATGAGGTAACAAAATCACAATGAACAAAGCAGAAACTTGAGACAAGACAACAAGATTCATCATCACAACGCCGGAGAGATTTGCATATTGAATTTTGAATTATGCACAACTTTGAAACCTAGAACCTGCATTCTGGAATTTGGAATTTCGAAATTTTGAATTATAACTTGCAACACACAATTTACAAACTTGTACTTTTCAACTTTTATCGGGTCAAGCAAAAAGCTTGAGGAGGGATTTAAATCTTCATGAAATTTATTCAACTTTGCTTACTGCGCTTCAACTGCGCTCAGCATGACATCGATGTTCAGTAGTAGCAGTTTGAGAAATAATTTAAATATCTAAAGATGACATCCCACAAGTTTTTT
>CAYMXD010000092.1:0-1973 GCA_964394095.1 uncultured Mesohalobacter sp.
GCTAATTTTTGAAGATATTGAGTATAAGGGATAATGGCTTCGCTTTCAGCTTCATAAAAATTATTATACCAAATACCAATTAACCCAAGTATGACCGGTATATTTTTTGAAAAGTCTTCATTTCTAAAATGTTCATCCATCTTTTGGGCACCGAGTAAAAGTTGTTCAAAATTATCGTATCCCATACTACAGGCCATAGACAATCCCACTGAACTCCACAGTGAAAAACGACCACCAACCCAATCCCACATGGGAAAAATGTTGTCTTCAGCGATACCAAAATCTTTAGCGGCTTCTACGTTTGCAGATACAGCAACAAAATGTTTACCGATTTCAGCTTGTGTGGTATGTTTTAAAAACCAATCTCTTATGCTATTGGCATTGGTCAATGTTTCCTGCGTGGTAAAAGACTTTGAGACCACAATACATAAAGTTGTTTCGGGGTTAAGACGTTTTAAAGTTTCGGCCACATGGTCGCCATCGACGTTTGAAATAAAGTGTGGTGTAAGTTTGTTATGGTAGTAAGTTAACGAATCTACAATCATTTGCGGCCCAAGGTCGGAGCCCCCAATACCGATATTCACTACATCTGTTATCGCTTTATCGGAGTAACCTTTCCATTCGCCTTGTTCCACTTTCTCTACAAAAGTTTTCATTTTAGCTTTGGCCTGCTCAATGGCATCTTTAAGGTTTTCACCATCAATTTTCAAATGATCTTTAGAACGTAATGCTGTATGCAAAACAGCCCTGCCTTCAGTTTCATTGATGATTTCACCTGAAAACTGCGCTTCTATAGCTGCTTTTAAATCACATTCTTCGGCCAGTTGAACTAAAGATTCAAAGGCTTGCTGAGACAATCTGTTTTTTGAAAAGTCGAATAATAAGTCTTCAAATTGAATACTAAAATTCTCAACACGATTTTTTTCTTCCTGAAAATAGGTAAGAATAGGTTTAGTATGTTCAGCTTCAAAAATGGCACTAAGTTTTTGCCAAGCATTGGTGGTTTGAGGGTTGGTATTGGGTAGAGACATGTAAATTAAGCTTCTTTAAGTTGAGGAATAACGTTTTTTTGGTAATGATTAATCAGGCCATCAATAGGTCGTCTGATAATATTACCAATATTCAAATGGTAACGCTTGGCCACATCGCGGATAATATCTTCAGAGAAAAAGGCAATCGATCCAATAAAGTGGATTGGTACATTCTGCGCATTTTTATAACACATCACTCGACGTTCTATGAATTTTTCCATGCCTTCGTATATCAATTTATAGAAATAACCGTTTCTTTCTTCCGAAGTAAAAATAAATTCAGCAAAAGACGCCAAATAGGTATTGGGATTGTCTCGTTTATATACATTTTTTTTGATGGTATCGGCTTCTAAATCGTAGCGTTTAGCAAATTCTCTGCTCATGTCTTCGCCCATAAATTTGTAGTAATAGTCTCGGATAAGACGTTTTCCGAAATAGTTTCCACTGGCTTCATCCATGAGGACATAACCCAAAGATTCTACTTCCATATGAACATTTTTACCATCAAAGAAACAGGAGTTAGACCCTGTACCTAATATGCAAACAATACCGGGTTGGTCTGTAGCTGCAAAAGCAGCTGCCACCATGTCTTCATCTACATTAATTTCAGCATGAGGTAGGTATTCTTGCAAAATATCTTCAAGATTTTTTCTTGGCGTTGGCGTTCCGCAACCCGCACCGTAAAAGTCAACTCTGCTGATTTTAGACTTAATTTGCGCTAAGTCTTCATTTTCCTCAAGGCGTTCTTTAAGGACATCTGGCTTAAAAACTGCGGGGTTAAGTCCTTTAGTTCTTGTCTTTAAGACCTGCTTACCTTCATCATCCAACAACAACCAATCACATTTTGTAGAGCCACCGTCTGCTATAATTATCATATTAATAGTTTTTTGAAACAAAAAAGTATTGCAAGTGTTTTGCAATCATTTTTATGTTAGTTAAATT
>CAYMXD010000092.1:1983-7446 GCA_964394095.1 uncultured Mesohalobacter sp.
CATGAGCAGCAAGGTCTACCATTTTTTCAGAGAAGCCCCACTCGTTGTCATACCATGCAATTAACTTAAAGAAGTTATCGTTTAGCGCAATACCGGCATTGGCATCAAAATTTGAAGTTGCAGCTTCAGAAACAAAATCCTGAGAAACCACTTCATCTTCTGTATAGGATAAAATACCTTTAAGGTCACCTTCAGAAGCATCTTTCATGGCCTTTTTAATGTCATCATAAGAGGCCGATTTTTCTGTTTTAACCGTTAAATCTACTACAGACACATCTGCAGTGGGTATTCTAAAAGCCATTCCCGTTAGTTTCCCTTTCAATGATGGAATCACTTTGGTTACAGCAACAGCCGCACCTGTACTTGTAGGAATGATATTATTCATAGCACTACGGCCTAATCTATAATTCTTTTTTGATGGCGAATCTACCGTGAATTGTGTTGATGTAGCGGCATGAACCGTAGTCATTAGGCCTTCTACAATACCAAAATTATCATCTACAACTTTCGCAAGAGGAGCCAAACAGTTAGTTGTACATGACGCATTAGAAACAACAGTATCTTCGGGCTTGGCGTCCATATGGTTTACGCCCATGACAAACATTGGAGCAGTTTTGGAAGGTGCAGAAATCACGACTTTTTTGGCACCGGCTTCAAGGTGAGCAGAGGCATTGTCTTTCTCTTTAAATATACCTGTACAGTCGGCTACCACATCAACACCAACCTCATCCCATTTTAAATCAGCTGGATTTTTTTCAGCGGTTACTCTGATGGTTTTTCCATCAACAACAAGATGACCATCTTTAACCTCTACAGATTTGTCGTATTTTCCATGTACAGAGTCGTATTTTAACATATATGCTAAATGCTCGACATCTAATAAGTCATTGATAGCGACCACTTCAACATCCGTTCTTTCCTGTGAGATTCTGAAAGCAATTCTTCCGATTCTTCCAAAACCATTAATTCCAATTTTTGTTTTCATTATTTTAAATTTAAATTTAATTATTATTATTAAGTTGAAACGATATCAGCAACGCGCATGAGATCGAAGTCTAAAGTCTTTTTTATATTGATTGCAGTTTCAAAGGGCACATGAACAATTTTTTTGTGCTCGATGCCTACCATGATGTTTGATTTGCCGTCTTTGAGTGCATCTATAGCACCAACACCAAGTCGGCTGGCTAAAACACGATCGAAACAGCTTGGAGAGCCACCACGTTGAATATGCCCCAAAACCGTAACTTTGGTTTCATATTCAGGAAGTTCTTTTTCAAGCCTTAATGCTAATTTCGCAATATTTTTTCCTATTTGATCACCCTCAGCAACAACAACAATACTTGAGGTTTTACCGGTTTTACTGCTTTTATGAAGAGCTTCAACTAATTTTTCGACACCCAAATTTTCTTCAGGAATCAAAATTTCTTCGGCTCCTGCACCGATTCCGCTGTTAAGAGCAATATCGCCGGCGTCTCTTCCCATAACTTCAACAAGAAACAGACGATCGTGAGAACTGGCTGTATCTCGTATTTTGTCAATAGCTTCTACAACCGTGTTAAGTGCGGTATCATACCCTAAGGTAAAATCTGTACCGTTGATGTCATTATCAATGGTTCCGGGGATACCAATAACAGGGATATCAAATTCTTTACTGAAAATATCTGCACCGGTAAAAGACCCATCGCCGCCAATAACCACCAAAGCATCTATAGCGTTTGCCTGCAAATTATTAAATGCTTTTTTTCTAAATTCTTTTTCTCTGAACTGTTTGGAACGGGCGGATTTTAAAAATGTCCCACCTCGATTGATAAGGTTTCTGACGCTTCTCGGGCCGAGTTCTTCAAAGTCGTTTTCGATTAAGCCTTGATAACCTCTGTAAATCCCGAAACATTTCATGCCGTTAAAAGCTGCACCACGGACTACTGCTCGTATAGCTGCATTCATCCCAGGGGAATCTCCTCCGCTGGTTAAAACGGCTATGGTTTTAATTGGTTTATTCATACTTCAAAAATATTAGATTTTTTAGAATTACACAAATATGATTTGATTTATAAAACGTTTTCGTTAATAATTATTTAAAGATAAAAAGAAAATATGACGATTATCATAATTTTTAGCCCTAATAAACTTCAAGTTTTGAAAATATTTGAAATTTTATTGACTGATGAAACATCTGTTCACCTTTATACAGCATCTCTTATTTATAATTCTTATTCCATTTCTAAAAGTATAATCCCATTTTGCGGAGTTATACTTACTTTTCCATTTTCAACTTTTAGCTTTTGGTCTGAATAAAAATCAAGTATTGTTTTGTTTGGGTTAAAAACGTCTTCAACATGTATTTCGATTTCTTTTTCATCTAAATCTGTACCGATAAGAACAATGTCTTCATACCCGTCCTGTTTGAAATGTCTGGCAAACAGGAAAGGCTCTTCTGAAATAAGCTCGTGTTTTCCTGCACCAACGGCTGGATGCTTTTGTCTGAATTGTCCCAGTTTTTGATAATGCTTTAATGTGGCCTGAACACTATCCGTCGATTTGATGGCCTCCCAATTCATAAATGAACGCAGATTGGCGTCTCCAACGGCATCTTCGATTTCGAGTGGTCGTTCTGATTCATCGCCGTAATAGACCTGCGATTCTCCGGGTGACAATAAAAGTATTGTACCGGCCTCCATAGAATTCACGCGTTTGGCATCAAATGGGTCGCCATCGTCATGAGAGGTGAGGTAATTCAACGTGCTGAAATCTTTCAGTTGATGGTTTAAAATAGAATCGTATTTATGAAAAAGAGCCTGTTTCCCAAGCTGTTTCGCATTCCATTTGAAATCAAAATTGATTAAACTGTGAAAAGCTTCGGGATCGAAGTAATTGACTTTTTTATCGCCAAAATCAAACTGCTGACCACCGGAAATGCCATAGTTATAGACTTCACCAACGAGATAAAAATCATTGTCATCCAGAACTTTACCGGGATTGTTGATTTTAAATTCTTCAAAGGCATAATCACATTCTTTTTTGAATTCTTGCCAAACAAATTCTTCTGTATGCTTAACCGTATCAACCCTATAACCATCTATGCCAAAATCTGTAATGTAATCGGTAAGCCATTTCATGATATAGAAACGTGGTGCTCTGGGGTGGCCTGTCCTTTCGAAAAAATCGTCTAACTCAGCCATTTCCTGTTCGTAACGGCCTTCGGCTTTCCATTTTTCGACAAGCTGTGGTGGTAGTTCTACCGCTTCATCAGATTCGGTTCGGATATCGGGGAGGTTTTCGACTAAAGTACAACTGACTGTGTTTTCATAGTTTTCGTAAGTACATTGTTTGTCGGTACGTACCCACTCTTCCGGCCAAACCGGATCTTTTTCTGTTACCGGACCGGTGTGGTTGATGACGGCATCGAGAATGATACGGATGCCACGTTTATGCGCTTCATCAACCAACTCCTGTAGATCGGCTTTAGTCCCAAAATTTGGATCGATTTTGGTCCAGTCTTTAGCCCAATAGCCATGATAGGCGTAGGTTAAGCCTGTGCCTTCGTCGGTTGCGCCGTGGATTTGCTCTACAATGGGCGTCATCCAGATGGCGTTGATGCCCAAGTCTGTAAAATAACCCTCCTTAACTTTTTGAGTGACACCTTTAATGTCTCCACCTTTAAAACCTCTCAGCTTAGCGGTTTCTTGGGTTCGATCAAAATTTACATCATTCGATTGGTCTCCGTTGTTGAAACGATCGGTCAACAGGAAATAAATATTTGCGCCATCCCAAACAAAAGGTGCTACGGATTTGGCTTCTGCTAATTCACTTGATTCTGTATGTTGTTTACAGCTTAGGGCTAAAACAGCCAGAATAATTAAAAAGATATTTTTCATTATTAAAATTTTTATTAAACTCACAGGTATTCTTCTTAAACCTCACAGGTTTTGAAAACCTGTGAGGTTTGTCGAACATAATTTAGTTTTCTATTTTTAAAATAAACGATTGCAATGACTCAATATCTATTCTCATTTCAATTCCACTCATGCAAAAATCCTTGTGTATTGCTGTTGGGTGCAATTTAGTAAAAATGGGAAATATATATTAGTTAATAAGAGTGTTTTCATTTTCCATTGTTGTAGGTTCAGAAGATTGTTTGTCTTGATTGCAACTTAATAATAAAAGGCAAGTTATTAAGGCTATTGATAAGGTTTTCGTTTCTTAGGATTTTCCCACAATAAACCTCACAGGTTTTCGAAACCTGTGAGGTTTGGCATACATTAATTAATTTTCTATTTTCAAAATAAAAGATTCCAGAGGCTCGATATCAATTCTCACTTCGGCTCTGCCGTTTTCAACTTTTAGGGTTGAAGTGTACTCTTTATATAATTGGTCTTTCACCTGATATTCACCATCAGATAGATTCATCTTTTTAACCAATTCTTCGGGCAACTGCAGTTCAAAGCCATATTTGTTATCCGCATTGAAATTGGATATAATGATCAGTTTTTCATTGGCGGTCCATCGGGCAAAGGATAAGACTTTGTCGTTATACCATTCCGTGTTTTCCTGATTGTACCACTGAAGGTCCTGATAATCGCCCATCAGGGCCGGACTGTTTATGGTAAAGTTTAATAAACGTTTGTAGAAATCTCTGAGGTTTTTTTCTTCATCAGTGGACTGTCCGCCGTCGAATGCTTTATCGTTTACCCATCTTACATAGCTTGGCACTGACCCGTAATCAAAAATACTGGTACGGGTTGGGTCACCAAAGCCTAAGCCTTCTTCAGCGGGTTCGCCTAACTCCTGTCCAAAATAAACCATAGTAGGCGAAGTTGTAGATGTAGCAGACACCACCATAGCCGGTTTTCCTTTTTGGGCATCACCAGCAAAATCCGGACTGGCTATACGCTGCTCGTCATGGTTTTCTAAAAAGTGCAGCATATGGTGTTCGATGTCGCTAAGTTCTTCTAAAATCGGTGGGATATTATTGGTACTGCCATGGCCCTGCATAACGTGTTTAAGCGTATCGTAAAGCTGAACTTTATCATACAAATAGTCCATTTTTCCTTTTTTAATGTAATCTCTATACAAATGTGGCTGGTAAACTTCAGCCAATAAAAAGGCTTCAGGATTTTTCATTTTGATAGCTGAATTCATGTAGCTCCAAAATTCAACCGGCACCATTTCAGCCATGTCGAAACGGAAACCATCAACGCCTTTATCAATCCAGTATAAGGCGATGTCTTTAAATTTCACCCAGGAATCCGGAATGCTTTTATCTTTCCAAAATTCGTAATGTTTCTTGTAATCCTGATTTTCAAATCCATTGGGAAGCGTATCAAAATCTTTTTGACCATCCGGACTCACACCGTAGTTAACCTTTACGGTTTCATACCAATCGTTCATATCCGGCTGTGAGGCTCGAGAGCCGTTGCCCGTCCATTTTGCCGGAATTTCTTCAAACTGTCCGTCGGCTAAAGG
>CAYMXD010000093.1:0-7442 GCA_964394095.1 uncultured Mesohalobacter sp.
ATTATAGGCTTTTCAGTGTTTAATGGCATTTGGATGAGTATCGCATTTCTTAAAGTCAATAGGTACTTATTGAAAAGAAAAAAGAAATAAAAATTTGGTTCATGTGAATTTAACTTTCACAGGAACTATTCTTTCAACCTATAAAACTTCACATTTGTATCCCGCCTTTGTTTAACCCTGCAAGGGCTCAGAACCCTTGCAGGGTTATTAGGTTGAGTAGCAATCGTACGAAGTTGCAGACTTCGCACAGCTAAAGGTTGCAAACTTAGTACAGCTAAGGTATAATTGCAAATGTGGTAAAAAGCAGTACCCCTAGCCCCGATAGCAGTGGAAATCCCGTATTTGGGATGCTCTACAAAACAACGAAGTTAAGGCGACCTAAGGAGCCTTAGACTGAGGCTGGTTTTGTGAGCATGACAAAGCGGAATTGGAATGGATAGCGGGAAATAGCTACTTATGATTATCGTCGTTGTAAATCACCTTGTTGTCGAAATTCTTAGTTTTGGCATAATGATAACCGTCTTTCCACCATTCTGCCATTAACTTTTTGTTGAAAATGAGTGAATTTTCTGTGAGCTGACTCGGTGTGTAATACAGGTTGAGCTTTACATTTCGCTGTACGGCGGCCAACTTTCCGGCTACAATATCGTTTTTTTCGACTTGGTCGAGCATAAAGCCAAAGAGGTTCATCATGAGTGAAAAGGGATTTTTACCCAGGACTTTGTTTTGCTCCATATTTTCGGCTTCCAAAATGATGGCATCAATTTCTGTGGCGCCGCGCCATACCGCTTCTTTGATAGGGACTGAACTGCCAAATCCACCATCGGCGTATTCGAAACCGTCTTTGGTCACTATGCTCATAAAAGGTACCATATTGCAGGAAATCCAAATCCAATCGATAAAATCCTGATAGCTAAAATCCTGAATGGATTTGTATTCCACTTTATTTTTGGAAAGGTTGGACACAGTCACCACAATATCCTTGTCGCAACATCTGGCGTTTTCAAAATCTCGCTTACTGAAATTCTTTACAATTGTCTTTCTTAAATTTTTACTCTCGCCAAAGGTGCGTTTCTTTTTGATGAATTGTATAACTGTATTGAGGAAATTGATGGTGACATAAGTCCGGTCGCCTTCGCGCTTAGTAACAAAAGGATTGAGACTGAAAATATCAGATTGGTTGACATTGGTATAGATATGTTTCACTTTATCGATATTACCTAAAGCCAGTTGTGGAATGAGCAAGCTTCCTGTAGAACTACCTAAATACAATTGATAGTCGCGCTTGACTTCCTTAATAAGGTATTCTGCAACACCTCCGGCAAATGCGCCTTTGCTTCCACCACCTGAAATGACTAAAGCTTTCATAATAAGGATTCTAAATATTTAATTTCTTTTGTTTTGAATTCTTTCTTCAAAGTTAATAAACGTTCTTTATAATCGGTGTTTTGAAGCAGGGTTTTAAGCAGCTTTCTACAAAAATCTTTAAATCGCCAGGTATGGTGAAAGCAACCATCCATCAGGTTTTTTAAAGCTTGATTGGAAAAAGCATTGATTTGATACAAATACCCAAAGGCATGTTCACGAATTTGAAATCTGAACTGATTTGAAGTATGTCGTTCCAATTCGGCGTAAAGGGCTGAAGCCTTATCGGATTGAAATTCTGGCGTGGCCAGGTTTAAAGTGAGCCATAACAACCTGATGTTTTTATCTCTAAAGCCGATACTTTTCTCCATTAACTCCAGATATTGACTTCTTTCCTCGGGAAAATTAACCCATAAATTCATCAGCGCATTTTCTTGGGTTTGGTAGGACTTGTCTGCCAACAGTGTTTCATAACTGGATTTAAGTTGTGGTGGAATTTGGGTTAAAGCTTCTGAAATTGCCTGTCTTACCAAAACATTATTTGAATTGAAAGCTAGTTTTAATAAACTAATGACCTCATCATTCATTGGTTCTTGGCACAATTGAAAAACAGCTTCCTGGGCGATGTAAACATTGACAGGAAACTGAAAGGCATCTTGGATGGCTTCTAGTTTTGAACTTAACTTTTGTGGTCTCAGGGCAATCAGTTCAAAATATTTGGGCATAAACAACGAGGTTTCTAAAAAAGCTAAAGCCTGATCGGCTTTAAACGCAGATTGCTTTAGCCAATCCCGTTCAAAATCGTATAAATCTATGTCGGTAAGGGCTTTAACCTCGTCCAGAAACATCTCCGTCGTCACATTTTGATAAGCGTATTTGGTCAGAAAATTCTTCACCGCTTCGTCAAACACCTCCTGCCCAACAATTTGATTGAGCATCAATAAAGCCCAGGCGCCTTTTTGGTAATAAGTAAGCGAACTGGCATTGGACTTAAGCAACTTTTCGCCTTTGCCGCTATCGCTTGCTGATTTTAGTGCTTCTGCATTGTCATAAAGTTTATGGTAAAAGTAATTTTCGCCAAATATTTTACGTTCTGCCAAAAGCGCGTAATAGGTGGCAAAACCTTCGTGGAGCCAATGGTGTTCAGAATCGGTTTCGGTAATGAGGTTGCCAAACCATTGGTGAGCCAGTTCGTGAGCATTGACATTCACGTAGTTTCTATCCACATAACCGATACTGTCTACCACAAAAGCATCTGAAAAAATGGTCAGGGACGTATTTTCCATCCCTGCATATAAAAAATCTCTTACAGGGACTTGTTTATAGTTTTGCCAAGGATACCTCACCCCTATTTTTTGTTCTAAATAATCAAAAATGGTTTTAGTATGTCTGTAAGTTGGTTCAAAGTAAAGTGAATCTTTTTTTAAAAGGTATTTATGCAGTTCAACGCCGGAGGCTGATGTTTCTATGTCTCGTACAAAATCTCCAACACTTATGGCCACCAGATAACTACTCATAGGCTTCTGCATATCATAAGTCCATCGGTTGAGGCTGTCGTTTTCTTCCCACTGTTCAGTGAGTTTGCCATTAGCCAAAGCGCCGTAATATTTAGGAACTATGAGTGAGATATCAAACTCAATTTTATCGTTCATATCATCTATACTGGGTAACCAGTGCGAGGTGTACTTGCCCTGACCCTGCGTAAAAATTTGATCGTTAGTTTTTACATCATCTTCTAAGCCAACAAAGTACAAGGTTTGTTTAGGTTTCGCCGTATAGGAAAAATGGATTTTATAGGTGTTTTGAGGGTCGAAATCTCCCGTTATCCAAATTTTATCAGCAGTGGAAGCTACGGCATAATCAGCTGAATCGTCCAATAGCTGTGTTTTCATATTGATAGCATCCAGATAAACTGAATCTGTGTGTTGAAGCACTTTAAAAGAGACTTCAAGTTTTCCTGAAACAGATTTTGTATTGAAGTCTGGTTGTATTTCAGCTGAAATTTTTTGGATGTCGAAACCATTTTGTTGTGCAAATATCACTATTGGAGTTAACAATAGGATTAGTAAACAAACAATATTTTTCATGAACGCAAAATAAATATTTTATTTTGCATTCATGTTCTTATATCATGCTAAATCATACAAATACATTAGCTCTGTTTATTATTCATTTTTAGCTTAGGGAAGTTTGCAATCAGCTATACAAAGTTTACAATAACCTGTGCTAAGTTTGGCACTCACACCTTTTTCATGATTAAATTTCTGAAGATTGTAATATCGGAGAGCTTGTCTATATTCATAATTTCACTAAAATCGTGAACATAGAATCAAAATAGCTATTCGACCCTCTCGGGGTCGTAAATGCATTGGTATTTATTGACTAAAAACATTTGACCCATTCTGGGTCAAGCTTATATTCTAGAAATAGATTTGTTAAATCAGCTACACTAAGTTTGCAACTTCGCACTCACAGCCTTTTCATGTTTAAATCTCAAAAGTTGAAAACTTCAGAGACCTTTTCTATATTTACTGAAGTTTATAGTAAGTCTTAAAAATAATATTAACGCTTAAGAAAAACGCAAGCATATTAGCATTAAAATTGAAATTAGGGAATAATGGGGTAAGGATTTTTTAATAAACTCATAAACTCATAAACTTTAAACTTATAAACTCATAAACTTTAAACTTATAAACTCATAAACTTTAAACTCATTTTAAACTCATAAAACAACTATTCTTCTTTGACAATAAGAACAGAATCTTTAACCCCGGTAAGTAAATTCCAAACATTGTTGGCGAGTACATTGCCGCTATCGTCTGTAATTCGAAGCTGAGCGGTGTTTGGACCCGACTGTCCTTGGTTTAATGCGACAAATTCTACTTTATTGAAACCGACTTCCATAGGAACATTTAATGTTGTAAACCCTGGTCTTAATAAAACATCTTCAGCAATAATTTCACCATTGAGAAGTATGTTAACCCGGTCACCATCAAACGCCATATGATCACGGAACATAAAACCAATTTGTTTGGAATTAGAATTAATCACTCCAAAATCCATGTCGTTTTTGTATTTTTCACTATCAAAATTATTGCCTTCATTTCCCGCATCAAACTTGAATTTGCTATCCCATGCCTGACCCGGATCTGTATATTTACTCTTTGCCGTGAAATCAACACCTTTATCTTCTTCTTTGTTAAGAAACATACCTTCGGAACTTCTGTCGGGTACACCAAAAGTACTCGAGGTAGATTTAGACTTGTTTGAAGAATTAAAAATATTTCCACTTGAGGTTTTAGTACTCCCATCTACCTGAGCTGATAAGGTCAAGCCCGCAACTAATATAATGGATGTAATGATATATTTCATATGACAAATATAAACGAATAATAAAAAAAGGCTTACTATGGTAATGTTAACTTTTTAAAATGCGGTTATAATAAACTTCAATTATGTTAAGAATTTTATGCTGAAATTATCAGATTCAAATAAATCAATTATGTTTGACAAGCTTTAAATAAAAAGCCAATATGTCTATATCTGCACAAGCCATTACTAAATTATACGGGGAGCAAAAAGCGCTGAACGAAGTAAGTTTTGAAATCCCGAACGGACAAATTGTAGGATTTCTCGGGCCAAATGGTGCCGGGAAATCAACTATGATGAAAATTTTGACGGGTTTTATTAATGAATACAACGGGCAGGCTAAGATTAATGATGTGGACGTGAGACAAAACCCTAAAGTTATCCAACAAAAGATTGGCTATCTCCCGGAGCATAATCCTTTGTATTTAGACATGTATGTGAAAGAGTTTTTACATTTCAATGCAGAGGTTTACAAGTGTTCCAAACATCGGATTGAAGAGGTTGTCAAACTCACGAACCTTGGTTCTGAATCTCATAAAAAAATCCACCAGCTTTCAAAAGGATATCGCCAACGTGTCGGCTTGGCGGCATCATTAATTCACGATCCGGAAATACTCATTCTGGATGAACCTACTACCGGCCTAGACCCCAATCAATTGCTTGAAATTCGGAGTCTGATTAAAAATATAGGTCGTCATAAAACAACTTTACTGTCTACGCATATCATGCAGGAAGTTGAAGCCATTTGCGATAGAGTAATCATCATAAACGAAGGTCAATTGGTGGCTGATGAAATGCTAAAAGACCTCAACGAAAACCAACAGCAAATCATACTTGTAGAATTTGATTACAGCGTAGAACTGGAAGCCTTTAACAGACTACAAAAAGTTAAAAAAGCCAAAGAAGTTGGTCTATATCAATACGAACTCTACTTTGATACCTCTATTGACATGCGATCTTACGTCTTCGATTTTGCCCACGATATAGGCCTTAAAATCAAAACACTCAACCGAAAAAATCAAAGCCTTGAAGAGCTTTTTAGAACATATACCACAAAAACATAATCAGATGAAAACGACATTAAGTTTACTTGTTTTACTTTTTAGCATTAGCAGTTTTGCACAGCAAAATCCAAAGGTTTATGATATCATAGAAAATATTTCTGCCGACAGGATTGAAAGTGATATCCGAACACTAGCTGATTTTGGAACCAGAAACACTTTTAGTGATACCATTAGTGAAACCAGAGGAATTGGTGCAGCAAGACGCTGGATAAAATCTGAATTTGATAAAATTTCTAAAGCCTGCAACGGTTGCCTGGAAGTGTTTTACCACAGGACAATGGTGACTCCGGATATGGGCAGCAGAGTCCCCAAAGCGGCAGAAGTTGTAAACGTAGTCGCTGTTCTGCGCGGGCAAAGTCACCCTGAGTCTTATGTCATGATGAGTGGCGATATCGACTCTAGAGCTTCAGATACGCAGGACTTCACCACAGACGCTCCCGGCGCTAATGACAACGCCAGCGGGATGGCCGGCACTATTGAAGCCGCCAGAGTTTTATCTCAATACACGTTTGAACACAGCGTTGCTTTTGTGGGTTTAAGCGGCGAAGAACAGGGGCTATTTGGTGGTAAATTTTTAGCTGAATACGCCAAAGACAATGAATGGGATATCATAGGCATCCTCAATAATGATATGATTGGCAACATTAAAGGTATTGATGGCGTCATCGATAACCGAAGTTTTAGGATTTTTAGTGAAGCCCATAATCCGACTGAAACTGAAAGAGAGCGTATCATGAAACGTTATTACGGTGGAGAAGTTGATGGCGTTTCTCGTCAACTGGCCAGATATGTTCACAAAACCGTAGAAACTTACATGCCGGAAATGAATCCGATAATGATATACAGACTAGACCGTTTTGGACGTGGCGGCCATCACAAACCTTTCAATGATTTGGGTTATCCCGGTATTCGAATTATGGAAGCCCACGAAAACTATGTACAGCAGCATCAGGATGTTCGAGTAGAAAATGGTATTGAATACGGTGACGTTGTCAAACACGTCAACTTTGACTATGCCAAAAAACTGACGGCCGTAAATGCCATCAACCTCGCTAGTTTAGCCTGGGCGCCACCAAGACCAAAAAATGTGCAGATTGGAGGCGCAGTACAACCTTCAACAACTCTAAAGTGGGATAAGCAAGATGATGACAACATTAAAGGCTATATCATTTACTGGAGAGACACCACTTCTCCAACTTGGCAGTACAGCCGATATGTAGGCAACGTCAATGAATTTACACTTGAAAACATCGTGATTGACAATTATTTCTTTGGCGTGGCGAGCCTAAGCAAAGATGGTTTTGAAAGCGTAGTTTCTTTTCCTTCGGGATTGATTAGGAATTAGGAAAAAATGAGCTTCGTTGGTTCTTTTGTGCAATATAGCCTTTCAAGGCTAAGCGATATTGTTCTATTAAACGCTTGAATTTAATTTCAATATAAACATCAATATGTGTTATGCATCGTTCTTAATTTAACTGATTAATTCAAAAATCAATTCTTTCAATATTTTAACATCACTATTTACCGTTCCTTCCATATATCTTTCGAAAACATTTTTATCATCTGGAGGATTTAAGTTTAAAGATATTCCTTTCTCAAGAGCCAACATTCTTAAGAATTCTCTTTGAGCTCTTCCATTACCAT
>CAYMXD010000094.1:0-7433 GCA_964394095.1 uncultured Mesohalobacter sp.
GGTTGGGATTACGGTGTTTTAAAATATATCTTCAACAATCCCAAAATGCACATCTGGCATCACGCCAAAGCTTTACCGACTCAAATGCAGAAAGGAGTGAACTTCGGACTGACCTTAAGTATTTGGGATTATATTTTTGGGACGGCGTATATTCCAAAAGACGGGAAAGACATTGAATTGGGCTTTGAAAAGGATGAGACCTATCCGAAAGGCTTTTGGGGGCAATTAAAGAGGCCTTTTGTTGAGAAATAGAACTTAAAATTTCTCGCAAAGACGCTAAGACGCAAAGTTTTAATCATTAAGTCTTATTCTCTTAATACCTCTGCGACTTAGTTACTTTGCGAGAGACTAAATCTGACTCAACTTCAAAATTTCTTAGCGGCTTAGCGCCTTTGCGAGAGACTAAATCCGAACTAACTTAAAAACCTCCCCATCCTGCTCAATATGAACAACCGCACAATGACTCAAATGGACAAACTGATAGGGCTGATCGAGATGTAAGGCACATTCAGAGCTTTTACATTTGAAAATCCCTTCACACTCCAATTGACCTGTCGGACTAAATCTTTGGATAAAAAATGTATTCTCCTTTGGAGTTTTTTCAATATAAAACCACGACCCCGCACCTTCACCGGCTAACCACTGCGCAGATTTGGGCAATGATTTAGGTCGCTCAGGCTCGGGTAAGGTCTGTTTTAGGATGTTAGGATTTCGCATGTTTCCGGGTTTTTTTTAGCTTCTGATTCTGTGGCCGAATAATTGGCGGTTCGTAAGCATTTCAAATTTTTCACTACTCCAATAGGCGTAGGACTGATTGTCCAGGGCAAGCTTAGCTTTAATTTTAATTGGGAAGAAGAAACGCTATTAAACAATACACTGCGTACAAAACGAGAACAATTCGTGCCTTTAATATCAAAAGGACCGTATTCGATAACGCCTTGTTTTTGATAGGATTTAGCAGCCTGATAAGCCTTTTCAAAATTAATTTCAATGACTCCTGCATACAGTTGTCCATCGCCATGACATGCTTTATTGTTTTGAATTTCATCAATAATGTCTTGATAGTTTTTCAGACTCAGGTTTTCAGAAAAATCCGCTTTTGTTGAAATTTTCAATTCATGGTCAGTGATTTCATCTCTCACCCGACCATACCCCAAGGGCGCATGGTATCGGCCAAAGTCAAAGTAAAGGCATTTTTTGTTGTGGGGTTCAATCAACACAATCGCCGAATGGCCTACCTTGTAATAGTGGTTTTTGCTTATACCAAATAGTTTAGCGGGTTGGTCGTACCAAGCACCGGTTTGTTTGCAAAATGTATCCGGCCAGGCTAAGGCTATGGCTAAACTGTTTTGCATAGATTTTCCAGATTTAAATGGTATTGCTTATCCTTTTCAAGGTCTTCGTACAAAAATGATTTTGAATGTTTAGAAACATTAATTTGCGAAACGCTTATCGTTTTGAGGTCGTTGGAGCGTTGCATTACAATATCTTCAGATTTATCATCAGTAAAACTCCCGGTGTGAAATTTCATCAGTGATTTGCTGTCAATATCTTGGGTTTGTTTTAGGAAATCATCAAACCATTGTTTCCGTTGGGTTATTTGCTTTGCTGAATATAAAGTAGCAGAAGCCCAAATCTGAGGTTTTGACGTATTTACTTCAGAAACATGTTTTTGGTGTTCATCCCAAACCAAAACTTGGAAGTCGATGTCGTTCAGATTTTTGTGGTCTATCATCAGTAGAGTAAATGGCTCAACCTTATCTAAATCAACATGTTCAATAAATTCCTGATTCGAATCAAATTGAAATCGTTCTTTCAACACCTGTCCGCGGCTTCTGTTGTACGGCAATTGTCTTTGGTGATTTTTGAAAGCACCGTTAAGCAAACACAGGCTTACTTTTTTATTTGAAGTTGCTATCCACGTGCCGCCGGCTATTTCATCTTTAGGATAGGCTAATTCCTGACCAAATTCTTCATATATTTTGGGTGCTAAAGTCGGTCGAGAGGACAATTCATCCCGATTAGAGGTCAGACTAAATCCATGGTGATGTTTTACAAAACTTACTGTACACATTGCTTCTGATGTCTTAAAGTTGAAGGCGCAACCCCGAAATTTTTGTCGATTAAATCTAAACAATTCAATTCTTTTAAACCGGTCTTGACCATTGCCAGATGATGAATACTGTGTTCCAGACAAAACCCAAGTTCTCGATATAGCGAAGATTGCATAATAACCTCTTCATCACATTCCTCTGTGTAGTTTGCTTTGATGGCTATGGGCTTATTGGTGTTGATAGATTTAAGTTTACTTTCAATGCTTTCAATCCAGGCATTCACGATTTCAGTGTTGGTTTCCATATCAAATAGACGTTGGCGATTGTCATAACTGACAACACCTTGTTCAATTCCTTGAAATAAACAGGTGTAAAACTCTAAAGCGTGTCGAATATGCTGCCCAATACTGCCGCCAAAAAGATGCTGACAGGGTTTACTGTAATTGTTATTATTGATGTTTGTAGTTAAGGCTTTGATTTGTAAAAGATTGTCTAAACAATAGGCGATCATAAGTTCAATTTATCCAAACAAAAATATAATAAATTATGAAATACATCTCCTGTTTCACAGATAATGGGTTTAAGTTGTTTTGTTAATCAGGAAAAATTAGCTGTAAATAACAAAAAACATTATATTTCAACAATAAAATTCAAATCTAAAAGCATTTATGAAAACCATATTTATTTTCTTCATATCCCTGTTTATCCTATCTTGTGATTCTTCGGAACCTGTAGATTTAATTATCCATAATGCCAAAATCTATACCCTTGACGAGGACTTCTCTATTAAAGATGCTATGGCTGTTAAAGATGGTAAGATTTTGGAAGTTGGCACTACTGAAGATATTTTGAAAAATTACCAATCCAATCAAACTTTAGATCTTGATGGCAAATTCGTTTATCCGGGCCTCAACGATGCGCATGCGCATTTATACGGTTTGGGTGAAAACCTAAGAGGCGTTGACCTGAAAGACACTAAAAGTTTTAAAGAAATCGTGCAACGTATTGTTGATTATCAGGAGAAGTTCAAATCAGAATTTATCATCGGTCGGGGTTGGGACCAAAACGATTGGGCGGTAAAAAATTTTCCTACCAAAGACACTTTAGATTTGCTGTTTCCGGATACGCCAATAGCCTTAACCCGAATCGACGGGCATGCCATGTTGGCGAATCAAAAGGCTTTAGATTTAGCCGGAATTGATGAAAACACTAAAGCTGAAGGTGGCGCGATTTTACAACATGACGGAAAGCTCACCGGAGTCCTTGTGGATAATCCTATGGGAAAAATTGATGCCGTTGTGCCACCGCTCACAAAAGACGATATTAAGGAAGCTCTTTCAAAAGCAGAAGCGATTGCGCTTCAAAATGGCTTAACCAGTCTCACCGACGCCGGTTTGTCTAAAGAAGTGATTTTGACCATAAAAGAAATGCACGACAATAATGAACTAAAGATTCGCATCAACGCTATGGTGAGCAATACGCAGGACGATATTGATTATTTTCTAAATGAAGGCATTGTAAAAACCTCTCGTTTGCGTGTCGGCTCGGTCAAAGTCTATGCTGATGGTGCTTTAGGTTCGCGTGGTGCAGCTTTAAAAGAACCTTACTCCGACCAGGCGAATCATTTTGGAGCTATGGTCATCGGATTAGAAGATTTTGATGATTTGGCCAAAAAATTAGTAAAATCTGAATACCAAATGAACACCCACGCCATAGGCGATTCTGCTAATGCCGTGGTGTTGCGCACCTATCAAAAGTATTTAAACGATCAACCAAACCGACGTTGGCGTGTAGAACATGCACAGGTCTTAAACCCTACTGAGTACGGCTATTTTTCAAAAAATATTTTACCCTCGGTTCAACCGACTCATGCCACAAGTGATATGTATTGGGCGGAAGACAGGTTAGGGGAGGAGCGTGTTAAACATGCCTACGCTTACAAAAGACTTTTAGATGAAGCTGAAATTTTACCCTTGGGCACTGATTTCCCGGTAGAGAAAGTTAATCCTATGCTGACGTTTTATGCTGCTGTGAGTCGACAAGATACGAAGGGTTTTCCGGAGGATGGTTTTCAAGCTCAAAATGCCTTGTCTCGTCAAGAAGCCCTTAAAGGTATGACCATTTGGGCGGCTTATGGCGCTTTTGAGGAAGATGAAAAAGGACGCCTGGAGCCTGGTAAGTTTGCAGATTTTATTATTTTAGAGGAAGATTTAATGCGTATAGATATCAATAAAGTTCCTGATATTAAGGTTCAACAAACCTTTATCAATGGCGAATTGGTTTATGATAGTGAATAATTATTTTATTTGCGCCCCTGCCTGACGGCAGGTTGGCGCCTTAGCGAGAGAATATGAAAATTCTAAACCCATCACAACTGCAGAAAGCCGATGCACATACCATCGAGCATCAGAATATCTCCTCATGGGAATTGATGGAACGGGCGTCGCTGGCTGCGCTTGAAGATATCAAAACCATTACTCGCGAACCAAAACCGATTACGGTCTTAGCCGGCAGTGGCAATAACGGTGGCGATGGTTTGGCCATGGCGTACCATCTCGATCAATTGGGGTATAAGGTTAATGTATTGATTTTAAAATACACTCCGGAATTTTCAGAGGATTGTAAAATTAATTTAGAACGTTTGAGTTCAAAAACTGCTGTTAGTATTGAACACTTTTCAGAAAGTTCTAACATTGAAGATTTAAATTTAAAATCAGTCATCATTGATGCCGTTTTTGGAATCGGTTTAAACAGGGAGTTACCTGATTTTGTTCAGGATATAATAGCTAAAGCTAATAAGGCCGAAGCTATCCGAATAGCGGTTGATGTGCCGAGTGGTTTGTATTTAAGTGAATTGACCCCAGAAAATTCAGTTGTTTTTCAAGCCGACTATACGTTAACGTTTCAATGTCCAAAATTGAACTTCTTTTTACCAGACTATGGGAATTGTATTGGTGAGCTGAGAATTATTGATATTGGGTTAGACCAAAATTTGATTTCAAGATTAGAATCGGTCTATGAATATGTTGATTATGATGTTGCAAAAATATTGTTCCAAGCACGTCATCGGTTTTCTCATAAAGGTGATTATGGTCATCTGTTAGTCATCGGAGGGCTATACGGGATGATGGGTAGCGTGAGTTTGACAACTAAAGCTGTTTTAAAATCCGGAGCAGGCAAAGTGAGTGTTTTGAGTCCGAAATGTGGCGTCGAGGTTCTTCAACAGTTTGTTCCGGAAGCCATGATAATTCCATCTGAAAATGAAGATCACGTATCACCTGTAAATTTAGGTTTTGAACCTACAAACATTTGTATAGGTATGGGTTTAGGAGCATCAGATGAAGCTTTAGATACTTTAAAGTTTGCCATTAATACCGCTAATACTCCATTGCTTATTGATGCTGATGGATTAAATCTTTTAGCCCAAGACAAGACTTTGCTTAAAGATTTACCACCCCAAACAATTTTAACTCCACATCAAGGAGAATTAAAGCGATTGATAGGCGAGTGGACAGACGACTATGATAAGTTGGATAAAATGAAAGACTTTGTTCAGCAGTATAATGTCATTTTAGTTGCTAAAGATGCCTATACATTTATCGTTGATAAAGATAAAATCTTCATTAATTCAACCGGAAATGCCGGTATGGCAACGGCAGGAAGTGGCGATACGCTATCCGGGATTATTTCCGGGCTTTTAGCTCAGAAGTATTCGCCAATTGATGCCGCCGTTTTTGGCGTTTATCTGCATGGATTGGCTGCCGATAAATATGTTCAAGATTTCGATCAAAATTCTTTAATCGCTTCAGATATTATCGAATATTTAAAAAATGCGTTTTCTTCTTTCGATTTACTCAAACATTAGTGTATAAAATGTTAATATTGCAATACACTAAGCCTTTACTTTATGACCAAAACCCATTATATCGATGCGCAATCCCTTTCAATTGACAAGATTGAAGGTATCATTTTAGATAATTATCAGTTAGCTTTAAGCGAAGATGCCATTTTTAATATCAAAAAATGCCGCACATACCTCGAAAAAAAGCAAGCCGAAGCCAGTCATCCGATGTATGGTATCAATACAGGTTTTGGGTCTTTGTGTAATGTTGAGATCTCTAAGGAACATTTGGCAAAGCTACAGGAAAACTTAGTGCTTTCTCACGCCTGTGGTACCGGTGATAGGGTGAAAGATGAGATTGTTAAACTGATGATATTTCTTAAAATTCAGTCGCTGAGTTATGGGTATTCGGGGGTAAGTCTGGAACTGGTTGAGCGTTTAATTTTCCTCTATAATAACAATATTATTCCGCTGGTCTATGAACAGGGATCGCTCGGTGCCTCAGGAGATTTAGCGCCTTTAGCACATATGTCTCTGCCGCTTTTAGGCTTAGGACATGTAAAATATAAAAATGAACTTCGAGACACTAAAGAGGTGTATGAAGAACTCAAGCTTAAACCGCTTTTACTCAAATCTAAAGAAGGTTTGGCTTTGCTTAATGGGACGCAATTCATGAGTGCTCATGGGGTTTGGGCTCTAATCAAATCGAAATACTTGGTGAGGTATGCGGATTTTATTGGTGCCATTTCAACCGATGCCTTTGATTGTAATTTATCTCCATTTGATGACTTGGTGCATCAGGTGAGACCACATGAAGGTCAGCGTAAAACAGCAGAAAGCATCAGACGTTATCTTGACGGCAGTGAGATTGCAAAACGAGAAAAAGAAAACGTTCAGGATCCCTATTCTTTTCGTTGTATTCCACAGGTGCATGGGGCGAGTAAAGATGCTTTAAATTATGTGCACAACACATTAAGCACAGAAATCAATGGCGTGACCGATAATCCCAACATTTTTGTAGATGACGACAAAGTAATTTCAGGCGGTAATTTTCACGGTCAACCATTGGCGATTGCTTTGGATGTATTTGCCATCGCCTTAGCCGAATTGGGCAATATTTCCGAACGTCGAATTTACCAGCTGGTCTCCGGTTTACGCGGATTACCCGATTTTCTGGTGGACAATCCTGGATTAAATTCCGGGTTTATGATTCCGCAGTACACAGCGGCCAGTATTGTTAGTCAAAATAAGCAGTATTGCACACCCGCCAGTGTGGATTCAATTGTTTCTTCCAACGGGCAGGAAGACCATGTGAGTATGGGCGCTAATGCGGCGACAAAACTCCTGAAAGTGGTGGATAATATTCAAACTATTTTAGCTATTGAATTGTTCAACGCCAGTCAGGCCATGTATTTTAGACGTCCATTAAAATCTTCTTCACAAGTAGAACAATTTTTGGAATTGTATCAAACAAAAGTCCCTATCGTGAAAAACGACAAGTTGATGTCTGATGAAATTTTTAAAACCCGGGATTTTTT
>CAYMXD010000095.1:0-7418 GCA_964394095.1 uncultured Mesohalobacter sp.
TAGAAACGGACATATATGTACATTCTAAAAAACTAAATAAAGCTTTTCATAAAGATATTGTTGAAGTTTACGTTCCTAATCTGAAACCACACGGCAGAAAGTCTGAAGGCGAAATCACCAAAATCATTGAACGCTTTAAAACCAAATTTGTTGGCAAGATTGAAATAGAAGAGCGTTTTGCTTTTGTAGTGGTTCAAGATCCTAAAATGTACACCGATATTTTTATCGATAAATCAGATTTTAATGGTGCCGAAAACGGACAATTGGTGGTGGTTGAAATCACCAAATGGCAGGACAATAAAGACTCCCCAAATGGCAAAGTGCTTGAAGTCTTGGGTACACCGGGTGATCATAACACGGAGATGCACGCCATTTTAGCCCAATACGACTTACCCGAACAATTTCCAAAGGAAGTGGAAGATTTTGCCAATCAATTGGACACGAAAATCAGTTCCAAAGACATCAAAGCGCGTAAAGATATGCGCGATACACTCACGTTTACCATAGACCCGGCAACCGCCAAAGATTTTGATGATGCTTTGAGTTTTAAGGCTTTGAAAAACGGCAATTATGAAGTTGGTATTCATATCGCTGACGTTTCCCATTATTTACAGCCCGATACCGTTCTGGATGAAGAAGCTTATAATAGAGCAACCTCCATTTATTTGGTAGATCGTGTGGTGCCGATGCTTCCCGAAATACTCTCTAACGATGCCTGTTCCCTGCGGCCCAATGAAGATAAACTCACCTTTTCTGCAGTGTTTGAATTGACCGATAATGGTAATGTCGTATCGCAATGGTTTGGCAGAACAGTCACGCATTCCGATCAACGCTTTGCTTACGAAGAAGCGCAATACGTTATAGATACTCAAGACAATAGCATTGATGAATCTGTGTCGTTGACCAAAGAAACTTATCAGATTTCAAATGATATTAAAGAGGCCATTTTAAAACTCAACCAAATCGCCCAACAAATGCGTCATCAGCGGTTTCAAAAAGGCGCGATTTCTTTTGATAAAGTTGAAGTCAATTTTGACCTCTCGGAAGACAATGAACCGGAAGGTGTATTCTTTAAAACTTCAAAAGATGCCAATAAATTGATTGAAGAATTTATGTTATTGGCCAATAAAAAGGTATCTGAATTTATAGGCAAGCAGAAGCCACCTAAGGCGTTTGTTTACCGTTGTCATGACGAACCCAGTGCAGACCGATTAGAAGCGTTGAATAATATTGTTGGGCAATTCGGCTATCAACTGAATTTTAAATCTCAAAAAACACTAAGTCGTTCAATTAATAAATTGTTGAAAGATGTTGAGGGCAAGAACGAACAAAACTTAGTGGATACACTTGCTATAAGAACCATGAGTAAAGCCTATTATTCCACTGAAAATATTGGGCATTACGGTTTGGCATTTCCGTATTATTCTCATTTTACGTCGCCTATTCGTCGTTATCCGGATGTTATGGTGCATCGCTTGTTGCAACATTATTTAGATGGTAAATCTTCAGCAAATGCAGCAGTTTATGAAGACAAGTGTAAGCATTGCTCCGCTATGGAAAGTCTATCAACCAACGCCGAACGCGATTCCATCAAGTTTATGCAGGTCAAATTTATGCAGAAACACGAAGGTGAGATATTTGAAGGTGTGATTTCAGGGGTAACCGATTTCGGTATTTTTGTGGAATTGGTCGAAAACAAATGTGAAGGTATGGTTCGCATTAAAGACATTCCCGGCGATTACTACATTTTTGATGCCGAAAATTATGAAGTGGTCGGTAAAAAAACGGGACAATCTTATAGACTTGGTGATGGGCTCGATGTCAAAGTGAAGAAGGCCGATTTGATTAAGCGGAATCTGGATTTTGAGATGGTTTAAATCAATCTTTAAAATACGTTTTAAGTTTCTGTAATAACTTCAAAAGCTTATAACTTGAGTCAACTTGATTTAAGTAATCTAATATTTAAAAATATGGAGCTACTTTTTTTTCAGTACTTTATTCTTTAATAAATTTACGAACCCAATTATCATTGATTTTTATGATATATACTCCTCTGTCAAGGAATTGAACATCAATCCCATTTTTTGAAAAAAACACTTTTTTAAATACAAGCTTTCCATGGAGATCATAAATCTCTACTTTTTCTAAGATTTCAGATGGAGATGGTGTTTCAACATAAACTTTATGTTGAACAGGATTTGGATATAAGTTAATTTCAGTTTTATCAAAACTTACAGCAGATAATTTGTCTACAATAGACGTACTAACGGTATTGGTAATTATAGGAGCATTAAAATCAAAATAGATGTAGGCTGTATTTTCAATAACATCACCAATTTCTACGGTACTTTTTGGTTTAATTTTGAAAGTAATATACCCATTACTTCCTTCTTGATCCAGAGCTTCGTAAGGCAAGTAAATATTCTCAAATATGAAGTTAATTTCCTCCTGATCGATTAATTCAACTCGATAATCATGACTTGAGCTAATGGGCTGAAAAGTAGACCAGTCGAGATGATTACTTATGGTATCTGTAATAATAACATTTAAAGCATGAGCAGTACCAACATTTTGAAACCGAATTCTATAATCTAAATATTCACTAATGTTATCTTCTGAAATTTCGTTACCCTGAACCACCAGTTTATCATTAGGATCAAAAGAATTGATTACTTCCTGATCTAATATAAAGAGGTTATCTTTTAAATTACTATCATTAGTATCCGGTGTTATTTCAGCGGATAAGTTCAATATTTCACCACCTGTAAGAGTAGGCGGTATAGCGTTAAGTAAAGTTACTTCTATAATTTCTGAAGAAAAGGGTTCCAAATCATTAATTAAAAATGTTAATGCATTTGAATTACTGCTTGTTGCTGTTTGTGTAGAGGACACAAAACTTTGAAAAGCACTATCATAGCTAAATACGACTTGCGTATTTGGTATGGTTTGAGATCCGTGATTGTAGGCAGTAATTTGATAAGTGGTTTCAAAGCCCGGAATGGCATCATTCAACGGAATGATATGTACAGCTAAATCTTCAAATGTTTGACTTGCTTCTATACAAAAGTCAATATTTGATGAATAGTTACCGGTATCATTAAAATTAACTGTTTGTATAGGAGGTGTTGCTGTAAAATTAGGGCTTAAATTTTGTAACTGCAACGTATAATTGCCTTCTAAAAGCCTGATGGAAAAGTCTCCATCTTCATCGGTTGTAATAGCGATTTCAGAGGTGCCATTACTTACATTTACCATATATTCAGGCAATGCCATATCACCAGAATTACATCCATCACTGTCATAATCATAAATAACAGAACCCAAAATATGATTATATGAACAGGTTGATGAAGACCCAAAATCATCTAGAATCCATCCTTTGTCCTGCAGACTTTTTCGCGTAAACCAATCGCAGTAATAAACATAGCTTGCACCTACATTCTTGTCAATATCCTCAAACGTTAATTGATCTAATCGATCTAAGAGCAAATCATAGTTTTCCGGACTCATGGCTGTCTCTGAAATAAATGCATATAAAGAAGGGTCGGTAAAATACCATGTTGATAAGTCCTGATTAAAGGAGGACGCCTGGTTAAACATATTATTAAAATTATCAACATTGGAGACATCCCAATTATGAAGAGGCTGGTTGAAACTGTAAGTATCGTAAAACATCGCACTCATGTCTGTAACGCCGGACACATCCCAAGTATTTAAGTTTTGATTAAAAACAGAGGAATACGCAAATACAAAGCTCATATAAGTAACGCTGGAGACGTCCCAGTTATCAAGAGGTTGATTATATTGACTTGCCCTAAACATGTTGCTTATAGTGGTCACATTAGACACATCCCATGTGTTTAGCGGTTTATTGAAAGCAGAACTACTAAACATTCCTGCCATTGATACTACATTAGACACATCCCAATTGTCTAACGGCTGATTGAAAGGGCAGGCTGCAAACGTGCCATTCATGTGAGTTACATTTGATACGTCCCAGTCGTTTATAGGCTGATTGAAATAGCAACCATTAAACATACCACTCATATCATTTACATTTGCTACATTCCAGTTTGATAAATCCTGATCGAAACTTGAAGATCTAAACATATTCGACATATCAACAACGTTAGTAACGTCCCAGTTGTTCAGGGGTTGGTTAAAATCTACTGCAGCATAAAACATATCGGCCATAGTTGTAACGTTCTCTACATTCCAGGCATTCAGGTTTTGGTTAAAATCCTGCGCTCCTTCAAACATGCTGCTCATGTTGTTTACATTGGAGACGTCCCAATTATTGAGAGGCTGATTAAAGCTTTTTGCGTAATAAAAAGCATCAGACATATCTGTAATATTAGACACGTCCCAGTGGTTTATGGGTTCGTTAAAGTCTAATGCATATTGGAACATACCGTGCATAGAAGTAACTTGCGATAGATCGGGTGCGTCATCAGCATTAATAGCTAATAAGTGAAAGGAATTAAACGCATCCTCCATGCTCAACCATTGTATATCGCCCCATTGTTCAACGGTTCTAAGTTTGGGGTAGCCCAGGATAGAATTTGTATTTGTGTCTAACTCAATCCCATTAAAAAGTGGAAAAACACCGGTAATGCTTACCGTATATGTGCCACCCGAAGCATAATTATGAACAACGTCACCGGTTTGATTTATTAAAACAGTACCATCTCCAAAATCTACAGTATAATTGTAAGTATAATCTTCTCGAGTTGGAATTTTTATATCTGAATTGTTATCAAAAACAGTCCAGGTGGTGACAAAAGCCTGCTGCTGGCAAAATGAATTATAGATTACTAAACAAAATATTAGGCTAAAAATACGTGTCATATGTAAATAAGATAAATGTCAAAAATAGAGTATTAAGAATTAAATTTTACCTATGTATATAAACTTATTAGAGAAAAGCAATTACCCCTATTGATATTAGCCTTGAAGAAAACAACCTTTATGAGGTATTGTATTCATTTCTCATAAATAAACATCTCCTCTATATCCTGCTTAAACAACCGACTCAATTTCATCGCTAATACCAAACTGGGGTCAAACTTCCCTTTTTCAATGGCATTGATGGTTTGCCGGGAAACCTTAACTGCTTTGGCCAGGTCATGCTGGGTCATATCGTGTTCTGCGCGAAGCACTTTAAGTCTGTTTTTCATGCGTAACGACTTCTATTGATAAGTAAAGCAACCATGTAAGTTATACCAATAAAACCCACCAGAAAACCAATTTCTGCATCAAAGGCAATCAGGTTGGTTTGGTCTAAAAGCGAAAAGCTTAAGCCTGCAATGACAGTTAGCCCTAAAGTAATGGCCAGGGCTTCGATATGAATTTTACGCTGCAACTCATCCATGGTATTAAAGTAGCGTCGGTTGGCTATAATCATCATAATTCCATTGGCCAGGTTGAATGAAATGGCTAAGACGGTTAAAGGTTGATAGTCATCCCAGATAAATTTTGGTCCAAAGGTGGCAATAGCCAGTGTCGCTACCCAGCTCCAGGTCCAAAGGGCTAATTTGATGGTTTGTTGTTTTTGTGTTGTCATGATATAAGTCATTAAGATTATACATTATGTAAATAAAACTTTACAAATATTAACAAAAAGTTGATAAGTCAAGTTTACTTTACACAAATTTATTTTTTAGCAGACCATTCTTTTTTTATAACTTGCCAAAAATATCAATAGAATGAAGACGTTTTTTAAAATAACAAGTATTGTAGTAATTAGTGTTTTTTGTTTGACGAGTTGTGACAATGAACCCTTATCCGATGATATAGAACTCAATAACCCATCAACACCCGGAGGAGTAGATATAACTTCTGAAAATATTCTTGGTACATGGGAAGTTTCTGATCAAAACATAGAAATTTTACAAACAATATCTATATCGTTTCAGGACGAAAGTATAAATGAGGAACAAAGTATAAATATGAATCAGCAATCGGGAGATATAAACCTTACATTTACCGACGATGGTCAATATACATCTTCCGGGTCTGCAACGCTCATTGTCACAGGTGAACAAAGCGGGCAATCTTTTCCAGAAACGACCGAAACAGGTATAAACAATTTTACTTCCGGTACTTGGTCTATTTCTGACGGGGTATTAACTTTAGTCTCTGCCGAGAGTGAAGGAAATTATACAATAGTTTCTTTTACGGGTACAACAATGGATCTTTTTTCCAATGAAGAATTACCAAGTTTTAGCGCGATTTTAGAGTCAGGAGATATCCCTGATATAACTGATCTAACATCAGGTTTTGAAGACTTTCCTGACTTCAATTTTGATGTTGAACAGGATTTTGAAGCCGAATTTAGCCTGACAAAGGTTGAATAGTCATGTTATGAGCGTTTTCTAATTATTTATTACTTAATTTTAACTTTTACCGTTATGTTTTATCTTTAAATACGATGAAATTAATATTTTTCATTTTAATATTTACAAACATCGCTTTTTCTCAAAGCAATGAAATACTTGGTGTATCCAGGACAAGTAATCCTAACAATGTAGTTTACCTCGCAAAAATTAATGAAACCACAGGCGTAGTTCAAGATATTGCATCCAATTCCTATTCAGAGTTTATCAGCAATTTTACCTATACCGTAGATACGGACAATAATGTTTTTTATTATACTTCTGCTTCAAACCTTATCGGTATTGATATTTTTAGCGGACAATTAGTTACAGACGTGCCAATAAGCACCAGCATACAACCTTATTTTCAAAATTTCATTTACAATGAAGTTACACAGGAGTTGATAGGTTTGGAGCGAGGAACAAACGGTGGAAATGAGGTGTATTTGTCTAAAATAGATCCACAGTCAGGTGTAGTTACCCCCATTTCACAAAACCCAATCACGGATGTCATCACCCTAAATGCCGGCTTTACTATCGATCTGAATAACCAATGGTTTCAGTTTGTCTCTAATGGTCAGTTACTTTCTGTAGATATTTCAACAGGTCAAATCGTGCACTCCCCAAATATTGACACTTCTCAAGTGGCGTATTTCGATAATATTCTCTTTAATGCTGCTGATGGTCAACTTTATGGTTTGGGACGAAATTCAAACCCACCGGAAATTTTCCTCGGACAAATTAACCCTGTCACCGGAAACGTCACATTGATATCTCAACAATCTGTTAGCGATGCTTTTTCTATGAGCGGTGCAGCCCTAAATCCTTTTGCAGGTGTTTATTATTTTAAAGGCATAAACGAGTTTATTGGTGTTGATATTAACACGGGTAATGTCTTTAGTTCAACAAACTTTGATTTTTCACAATCCAATGGAGATTATTTTGATTACTACTATTTTTCAGGAAAAGTTGCCGCTTTACTTTCCAATGAAGATTTTGATATAGAATTAGTTAAGTTACATTTGTCAGACTATTGCAAACAAA
>CAYMXD010000096.1:0-6008 GCA_964394095.1 uncultured Mesohalobacter sp.
TAAATAGTACCAATTTTTGTTAAATAGTACATCTCTTTTGAATCAAAAAGTTGTTTGAGGCTTTGTGAAGATTTATAAAAAAATAATTAATCACTTTCTTTATCCTACAATTGATTTCCTAGAGTAATTTTTCCGTATAAATGCTTTTTTCTATTTTAAAATTTCCGGCTTTAAACTGGGCTTTGGTTAAGCTAATGTCATTGTCATTTACCGAGATTTTTGGCTCTTCGGTAGTGTTGTCGTTTGTATTGCTACACGAGATTAATAAAAGTGTAACCACACTGAAAATAAATATATGTGATGTTTTCATGGTATTAATTTAAAAGTAAATAATTGAGTTGGATCACCGTGGTGTTATAGTTGGATAACACGTTCATATAGTCGAGTTTAATTTGCATAGCATTATCCACACTTTGGACATATTGAAAAAAATTGATTTCACCATTTTTAAAACTGCTTTCGGTGGTTTTTAACATTTCATCAGCCACCAGAAGTTGGTTGTTTTCAAACAATTCTAAATTTTCAGACTGTGCTGTCAAGGTTTGTAAGAGTTGATTTTGCCGGGTTTCTAAATCTAATTTGGTCTGTTCAAAATCATATTCGGCAACTTGCTTCTGAATGTTTTTTGATTTGATTTTAGCCTTATCGCCAAAAAACAACAAGGGAATATTTAAACCAATTTGATAGCCATTAAAATTTTGATTAATCGATGAATTGCTTCTTATAAAATAACTTCCACTAATCCCCGGCAGCAATTCATTTTTTGCCAATTTCCATTCATCTTCAGCCAATTCCATCTGGGCCTGGCTCAAGTTCAAATTGGGTTGATTTTCGGTATTGGTCAAATTAATATCTAAACGTTTTAGCTCTACATTGTCTATCTTAATTTCACGATCTGTTTGCACTAAATTTTGCAGGAGTATTTGATTAGACTGCAAGGCATTTTGAAGTAAAGCCAATTGATTTTGAATTTGACTTTGCTTAGATTGTGCGGTTATTTTTTCTAAATAAGTCGATTCCCCTTCTTCAAATCTTCGTTTGGCCATTCGATAGAAATCCTTGTAAATGCTATCTAAATACGCGTAAATCTCGAGTTTTTGTTGTAGAATGACATGGTTTTGATAGATCAACTCTAAATTTTTGAATTGGGTTTGGGCCTTCAAATCATAACGCATTTCGCTGATTTTGGTTTGGGTTTTTTGGCGTTCTAAACGTTTTGCATATACCGTAGGAAAATCGATATTCTGAATGGCACCCCACTGGTAAAAAGGCTGATTTGCAACTGGATCTAATTCAGACTCATCGTAATTTTGATAAACCTGCATTTTATTAAATGTAAACGCCTGACCTTGAGCGGCCTTTTGGCTTTCTATATTTAATTCTGAAGCTTTTAAGCCTTTGTTATTGTTGAGCATTAAGGTTTTTAAGCTATCAATGCTTTGAGCTTGTGAGTTAAACGTAAAGCCTAAGCCAATTAGAATCAACCAAATTTTGGGTTTTAACTTTAAAGATTTCATATTAAATTTTTTGTGTTCTATACTGGAATACAATACGGGTAAAATGATTAATGTCAATAATGTGGAGCTAACAAGTCCACCAATAACGACTGTAGCTAAAGGACGTTGAACTTCCGCTCCTGCGCCAGTTGAAATCGCCATGGGCAAAAAACCTAGAGCGGTTGAACTAGCAGTGAGCAATACAGCACGAAGTCGATCTTGAGTAGCATCAATGATGTTGTTATTAGTCAAAGATTTACCCTCTTTTTGAAGCCCTTTAAAATACTCAACTAAAATAATACCGTTCAACACCGCTATACCAAACAATGCGATAAAACCAACACCGGCAGAAATACTGAAGGGCATATCTCGCAGCCACAGTAAAAACACCCCACCAACGGCTGAAAATGGAATCGCTGTAAAAATCAACAAGGTGTCTTTTAAAGTTTTTAAGGCGAAATACAGCAAGATAAAAATCAAAACTAAAGCGATAGGCACCACAATTTTGAGTCGACTAAGTGCACTTTGCAAATTTTCAAACTGACCGCCATAAGTCACGTTATAGCCTGAGGGTAATTCTAAATTTTTAGTGATTATAGCCTGACAATCTTCAACCACCGATTGTAAATCACGATTTCTGACGTTGATACCAACCACAATTCGTCGTCGTGTTTGGTCTCTGGAAATTTTAGCCGGGCCTTTATCGTAAGAAATATTAGCGACTTCATTTAATGGTATTTTGCCGTGATTTGGCGTATCGATCATTAGATTTTTTAAATCTGAAATATCGTTTCGGTTTTCTTTTTTAAGTCTTACGACTAAATCAAAACGTTTTTCTCCTTCAAACACAACCCCGGTATTTAAACCTGAAAACCCAGCGGTAATCACATCGTTAATGTCCTGAATATTTAAACCGTAGCGCGCAATTTTTTGACGGTCAAAGTTCACCGCCATTTGGGGTAAACCCACAATTTTTTCAACTGAAATATCGCCAACGCCTTCTACATTTTCAACCATAGCTTTAACTTCATTCCCTTTTTGAGCCAAAATATCAAGATCGTCACCAAATATTTTGATGGCAATATCAGACCGCACACCGGTGATGAGTTCATTAAAACGCATTTCTATAGGTTGGGTAAACTCTAACTCCATATTGGGAATGATGCTCAGTTTTTTTATTATGAGTTCGGCCAGTTCTGCTTTGGTTTGAACAGAAGTCCATTCGCTTTTGGGTTTTAGCCGGACAATAACATCTGAGTCTTGCATAGACATCGGGTCAGTGGGCACTTCGGCTGCACCAATACGTGAAACGACTTGAGTGACTTCGGGAATTTCATCAAGCAGAATTTGTTCAATTCTCGTAGTGCGTTCTACGGTGCTTTCTAAAGATTTTCCGGTCTTTAAAATCGGTTGAATGACAAAATCGCCTTCATCTAAGGTCGGTACAAATTCGCCACCCATTGAAGTAAATGTAAAAATCGCTAATAATAAGACAAGAACAGATGAAACCAAAACTACTCTTGTATGCTGTAACGCCCATCTTATGCTTGGCAGATAAAGTCGCTTAACGGTATTGATTAAACGCGCAGAAAAGTTTTTATGTTGCAGTTTTGAGGGCTTTAAAAACCAGGAGCAAGCCACCGGAATCCAAGTAAAACACATGATAATCGCCCCGATAAGCGCAAAGCAAAACGTCATCGCCATAGGTCTAAACATTTTGCCTTCAACACCGGTTAGCGCCAAAATGGGAATAAATACAAGCAAAATAATCAATTGCCCAAAAATGGCAGAATTCATCATTTTAGACGCCCCACTGAATGTGATTTTATCTTTAAGGCTTTGAATTTGAGCGCCATCTGATGAGCGAAATTGTTTTGATTTTTGAAGCATTTTAAAAGCCACAAACTCTACAATTATCACCGCCCCGTCGATGATAATACCGAAGTCTAAAGCCCCAAGGCTCATCAAATTGGCATCAATATTAAAGATATACATTAAACTGATAGCCGTTAAAAAACTTAAAGGCACCACCGAAGCTATAATTAAACCTGAACGCCAATCGCCAATGAGTAAAATGACAATAAACACCACCACTAAAAACCCCAGTGAGAGGTTTTCAAATATGGTTGAAGTCGTTCTGGCGATGAGTTCACTTCGGTCTAAAAATCCGTTAATGTAAACGCCTTCGGGCAGTGAACTTTCGATGTCTTCTAAACGCTC
Organism: uncultured Mesohalobacter sp.; assembly: GCA_964394095.1. Classification (GTDB taxonomy): domain Bacteria; phylum Bacteroidota; class Bacteroidia; order Flavobacteriales; family Flavobacteriaceae; genus Psychroflexus. The sequence goes on from CAYMXD010000096.1 coordinate 3,717, forward strand.
TTTGACATTTTGAATGGTTTTGTTTGAATCGGCTCCTTTAAGCATCATGACTTGACCGAGCACTTTTTCGCCTTCGCCATTTCCCGTTATCGCGCCAAATCGCGGGGCGTGACCAAAGCTGACTTCAGCAATATCTGCGATGTAAATGGGTTGGCCTTCTCGATTTTCAACCACAATATTTTCAATGTCTTCTAAGGATTTCAGCAAACCTTCACCACGAATAAAATAGGCTTGGTCATTTTTTTCAATATAACTTCCGCCTGCGATACTATTGTTTTGTTCTAAAGCCTTAAAAACTTTGGAAATACTAATGTTTTGGGCTTGCAATTTTTCAGTAGAAAATGCCACTTCGTACTGTTTAAGGTAACCACCCCAAGTATTGATTTCAACTACACCAGGAATGCCAGCCATCTGTCGTTTAACAATCCAATCTTGGATGCTCCTAAGCTCCATGACCGTGTAGTTGTCTTTGAATTCTTCTTCAACTTCTATTGTATATTGATAGATTTCGCCTAAACCTGTCGAAATGGGACCCATAAAGGGTTTGCCAAATTGTGTCGGGATTTTGTCTTGAGCAGCTTTTATTTTCTCAGCTATAAGTTGACGTGGCAAATACGTGCCCATATCATCGTCAAACACAATAGTTACTACCGACAAACCAAATTTAGATACTGAGCGAATTTCCTGAACACCGGGCAGATTAGACATTTCTAATTCAACCGGATAAGTGATGAATTGCTCAACATCTGCTGTTGAAAGGTTGCGAGAAGTGGTAATGACCTGCACTTGATTGTTGGTAATATCCGGCACAGCACCAATACTGATATGGTTTAGACTGTAAATACCAAAACCACAAATGGCTACAATAAAAAGTAAAATGAAAAATTTAGATTTTAAACTAAATTCAATAAGTTTAGATAACATGAATTTTTAATTAGAAATAAACAGAAACAATAATTTTAAGGACTACACCCTTGTTTTACACAATAAAATGCAATTTTTAAGCAGCGCGCTTGGGCGGTTGAAGAATGTCTGTTTCTAATAAAGACGTGAAATTTACAGCATAACTGAAATGGTGCTGTGTCGTTTCGAGTGGAATATGGATTAAAAGATCTGTTGCATGAGGTTCAACAAAATATGTCAGTTGAAATTGAAGGTTAAACTGGCTGGGCAAATCCTGATGTTCCGGATGTTCATCCCGATGATTTTCCTGCTGACTACCATAGTGTAAATCCAAAAAGGTTAAGAAGTCATCACCATACTCGGTTTTATGCTCCTGATAATGCGACCATAAATCGTCAATTTGCGCCAGACTATTGACATTAAACCCAAGGCTTTGGATAAAGATGACAAAAGATAATATGATACCTACGGATATTCGCATGTTACAAATATAAGATAGTTTTATAGTTTTTAGCTTAAGATTGACTTAATAGTTTGTTGGAAATTAATACTTTTAATTGTAGATGTAGTTTATGAGGTTATCGGGATATGAGGTTATAAGGTTATAGTTTCTTAAGTTATTTGAAATCTAAAAACAGAACTATTAGCGGTTCCCTGTAGTATTTGAAACGGTCCAAGGCTAACAAAGATGACATAGAAACCACAAGGCTATTGTTTCCTACAATTTATATGTAGCAACCTTATGCTTAGTGAACTTTGCGCCTTCTTAGAATACTTTGCGGTTAAATTCAACTCGCATCTTGTTAAGCCTCAAAAATTATTTTTCAACATTAAGGCGGTTAAGGCGGTTAAGAAAATTAATCTAATTTTTTAACTATCTTACTAAAATTTTATCACAAAATTGAAACCTGAAACCCGGAATTTAAAATCTGGAATCACTTTTAAGTTTATGGGGGATATTAGGTTATTGGGGTTTATAAAATATTTGAAATCTAAAAATAGAGTCATGAGCGGTTTTCTAAAGCACTCACCGGAGCCAAGGCTAACAAAGATAACTAAGAAACCACAAGGCTATTGTTTCCTACAATTTATGTGTAGCAACCTTATGCTTAGTGAACTTTGCGCCTTCTTAGCGTACTTTGCGGTAAAATTCAACTCGCATCTTGTTAAGCCTCAAAAATATTTTTTAACATTAAGACGTTAAGGCGGTTAAGAAAATTAAGCTAATTTCTAACTATCTTACTAAAATTTTATCACAAAATTGAAACCTGTAACCCGGAATCTGAAACCCGGAATTTAAAATCTGGAATCACTTTTAAGTTTATGGGGATATAAGGTTATTGGGGTTTATAAAATATTTGAAATCTAAAAATAGAGTCATGAGCGGTT
>CAYMXD010000096.1:6108-7417 GCA_964394095.1 uncultured Mesohalobacter sp.
TAAGCCTCAAAAATATTTTTTAACATTAAGACGTTAAGGCGGTTAAGAAAATTAATCTAATTTTTTAACTATCTTACTAAATGCTAATTAGGGATTTTATCTCAAATTGAAACCTGTAACCCGGAATCTGAAACCTGGAATTTAAAATCTGGAACCCCACATAGGCCGGATGTTCGCTTCGCTACGATCTGGAATTTAAAATATTCTCTCATGTTATAAGTATGCTAAAAATGAAATCTAACAGCCTCAAAAATTCTATTTTTAAAACAAAAAAATGCCGGAATTACCAGAAGTCGAAACTTACAAAACATATATCGACAACACTTGTTTACATCAAAAAATTGTTGCCATAGATTGCAGAGACGATCGATTATTGAAGAAGCCCAAAAGCGATTTTGATCATTTTCTGCTCCATCAAGAATTCGTCAAAACCCAACGGATTGGCAAATACTTATTTTTGGAAACAACAGGCGATAAAGTCCTGGTCATGCATTTTGGGATGACCGGTCGGCCGCATTACTACAAGAACGAAGAAGAGCGCCCAAAATACGGGCATATCCAGCTGAAATTTGACAGCGGTTTTCATTTTGCATTTGAAAACAAACGGAAATTCGGTTGGTGGAATTTAACCGATACTGTTGAAGCATTTCAAACTTCAAATGGTTTGAGTAATGATGCCAGAGACTTGAGTTTGGAGGAATTTAAACTCTCTTTCAAAAACAGAAAAACTCACATCAAGAAAATCATCATGGACCAAAGCGTTGCTGCGGGAGTCGGTAACTGGATGGCCGATGAAATTTTATATCAGGCAAAAATTCATCCTAAACACAAATCTTCAGACCTGAGTGAAGAGGCTATTGAACGTATTTTTCACGCCATGAAAAAAGTCATAGAAGTCGCCATTGCAAAGGATGCTCACTATGCGGACTTTCCTGAAGATTTTATGATACACATTAGAAAAGAGGGCGAAACCTGTTTTCATACGGGTGGCAAAATTGAAAAGCTAAAAGTAGGCGGACGAACGACTTATTTTTCGCCGGAGTGGCAAAAAGTATGATGTTCTTTCTTTATTGTAAAAGCATTGTTAAGCTAATTTTATCATTCACTATCATTACAATTTAGTTTCGTTATGCAAAGTATTTGGCTTCCTATAAAATACGTTAACTTTTAAACGATTTTCATAATTTAGACCAAAGGTGATAAAGCTATCATTATGGATTTGCGTAATTTTGTATTAAAAATAATCGGCTTGCAAAAATTTCTCTTAATTTTAATTGTACTATTCAGTATTACAGGGGTTTCACAAACC
>CAYMXD010000097.1:0-7362 GCA_964394095.1 uncultured Mesohalobacter sp.
CTCTCCTTCACCCTCCTAAACCTCAACCTCGCCCTAATACTCAAATAAAACATCGCCGGTACAACCACCAAGGTTAAAAAGGTCGCGAAAATCAAGCCGAAAATCACCGTCCAAGCCAGAGGGCCCCAGAAAATCACATTGTCTCCACCGATGTAAATTTGCGGATCTAAGTCGGCGATTAAGGTGTAGAAATTGATATTTAGGCCGATGGCTAATGGAATTAAGCCTAAAACCGTAGTAATAGCCGTTAATAAAACCGGACGTAATCTGGACTTTCCGCCGGCGACAATGCTCGTGAAATACTCTTCTTTAGTAAGCATGTCGTCTGCATCTAAACCTTTCTTGTTCTTCTTTCGGTCGATAAGGATTTGGGTATAATCGACGAGTACAATGGCATTATTCACTACAATTCCCGCCAGGGCAATCACACCCATCATGGTCATGATGATGACGAATTCCATTCCAAAAGATACCAGTCCAAACAACACGCCAATCAAACTCAAAACTGCCATGATAATAATCATTGGTTTGGATATCGAATTGAATTGCGCCACCATAATCAGAGAAATGCCTCCAACAGCCAATAACAAGGCTCTGATTAAAAAGGCTAAGTTTTCAGATTGTTCTTCTTGTTGGCCTGTAAAGGTGTAATTCATCCCCTCTTTTATGTTGTAATCATCTTCTAATGAACCTTTAATTTCGTTGACCACCTCAGTAGGATTATAACCTTCCAGCACGTTGGAATACACCGTAATCACCCGTTTTAAATCTCGACGTTTTATAGAGTTAAACGTTGCTGAAGCTTTCATTTCAATTAAACTGGAAATCGGGATTTGTCTCAGTTGTCCCTTGTTGTTTCTAAACGTAATCGGCTGATTAAACACCGCGCTTTCATCATACCTGAACTCTTCATTAAAACGCACATTGATTTGATAATCATCATCCCCATCTTTGTAGGTTGATGCTTCCTGCCCAAAAACCGATTGTCTGATGGTTTGCCCTACAAGACTGGTTGAAATCCCCAACTGACCGGCTTTTTCACGATCAACGGTGATTTCCATTTCGGGTTTAGACTTGTTGATGTCAATCTGAAGCTCTTCAATACCACCTATTTTTTGGCGTTCAATAAACTGACGCATGTTTTGGGCTTCTTCCAACATTAGTTCGTAATCTTCGCCGGTAATTTCAATATTAATCGGGTAACCCTGAGGGGGACCGGCAGCATCTTTTTCAACCGTAATGGTCACGCCTGAAAAGTCTTTTACAGCATCTCTTATTTCTGAAAGGACATGACTGCTTTCTACATCACGACGCAATTTAAACTCTCGCATAGACAAAGTCACTTTTCCTTTATGCGGCATTTCATTGGCAACACCTTCATTGTTTTGTGGATTTCCAGCGCCTACACCAACTTGACTTATCCCGGATTCTACCATAAAATTGTAGCCGTCTTCATCTTCGTATTTTTTGACAACATTATATATGGTTTTCTCGACTTCTTTAGTTAATTCATTGGTTTTTTCAATGGCTGTGCCTTCAGGATATTCGATATAAGCCATAATTTGATTAGGCTCATTTTCAGGAAAAAAGAGCACCTTTGGCTGTGCAATACCTACTAAAATGAAGGCTACTACCAATAATGATAATGTTCCAAAAAACACCGCATAAGAACGCCTACCCTTTATTGATGCAATTAGTAAACGTTTGTAAAAGTTCTCCAGACGTCTCAAAACGTCAAATTGGAAATAATAAATCGCCCTGGCCAAAAACAGTCTAAAAATCCAAAGAAAAATACCGGTCAATAAGGCGAGATTCCCAATAGCTCTTAAAGCCCGGATATCTTGAAAAATCCCAATAAGCAAAAATATAAGACCAATACTGCCCAGAATAAACGTCCAACGTAAAACTTTTTGTCGGCTAATGTGGTTTTCTTTGACTTTCATAAACTGAGAGGTCAGCATAGCATTGATGATTAAAGCCACAAAGAGCGATGAGGCCAACACCACCGAAAGCGTAATGGGGAAGTAAATCATAAATTTCCCTATGGTACCCGGCCAAAGGCCAAGTGGGAAAAATGCAGCAAGTGTTGTTGCGGTGGAAGCAATAATCGGCCAGGCTATTTCGCCTATACCTTGTTTGGCCGCATCTATTCTGGAATAGCCCTGATCCATGAGACTATAGACGTTTTCTACAACCACAATCCCGTTATCGACAAGCATACCAAGACCCATGACCAGGCCAAATAAAATCATGGTATTCAGCGTGTAACCTAAACTGGATAAAATGACCAGAGACATTAACATAGATAGCGGAATGGCCACACCAACAAATAAAGCGTTTCTGAAGCCGAGAAAAAACATCAATACCAAAACGACTAATATCACACCAAACACAATATTGTTCACCAAGTCATTGACCTGATTGATGGTTTTTACCGACTGATCGTTAGACAACGAAATATTTAAAGTCTCAGGATAGTAATTGTCTATTTCTTCTTCAACAATTACTTTAATTTGGTCTACCGCTTCCACCATGTTTTTCCCGGCCCTTTTCTTAACATCCAGCATCACCACGGGTTTGCCCCATTCTCTGGCAAAAGTTGTAGCTTCTTTTTCCTGAAAATGGACTTCAGCCACATCTTTAAGATAAACGATACCGCCATCTTCTTTGATCACAATATTTTCAAGCTCTGATGGCTTTGAAATTTCACCCAAAACACGAATGCTTTTCTGCATACCATCATTTTTCATACTTCCCCCTGATATTGTGCTGTTTTCTGAGCGAATAGCTGAAAAAATATCATTAAAACTCACCTGAGCAGCCGTCATTTTATAAATATCAACGGCAACTTCAACTTCTTTGTCGTCGACACCGCGTATAGAGGCTTCTTTGATCTGAGGGAGCAATTCTATTTTATCCTGAAGATGTTCCGCATAATCTTTCAACTGTTGGCTTTTATAATCCCCGGTAAAGTTGATATTTAGAATGGGTATTTCTTCAGATAGATTCAAGTCAAATACATTAGGTTCGACTTTTGCGCCATTATCTAAAGTTGGCCAAGTGGTTTCAGATTTTACGATATCCACCTTGTCTTTTATCAGCTGTTTTGCGGTTTCAACTTCTATGTCTTCTTCAAACTCTACAATCACCATCGAAAAATCCTGCTGTGTCGTAGAGGTGATTTCTTTGATGCCTTTAACATTGTTGAACTCTTCCTCCAAGGGTTCTGTGATAAATTTTTCAATATCCTTGGCGGAGTTTCCGGGATTGATGGAATTGACATAGATTTTAGTTTCTATAATTTCCGGAAAATTCTCTCTGGGCATGTTCATATAAGACATGATACCACCAACGAGAATGATAAATATGATGACATAGACCGTCATCTTATTATCTATCGCCCAAGAGGAGAGTTTAAATTCTTTATCGAGATTTTGCTTTGCCATGGCTTATTGTTCTAAGGTTGTCACAATCACATCTTCTTGGTCTCTCAAGTTTCGTCCGCCTTCTTTGGCAACGATATTTTTCTCGTTAAGGCCTTCTAAAATTTCTACCTGACCATTGTAATGCATTCCTGTTTTGATGGGTGTTCTGATGGCTTTACCTACACTGTCGTTTTCCATTTTTACGGTAAAAGTTACTTGGGATCCACTCGCCGTTTCCTGAAGAATATTTTCAGAAACCACAATCGCCTCCGGATTGCTGTAATCGTTGATTAACACATTGGCAATCAGGTTTGGTTTAACATTTTCTATGCCATCAGGAATGTGAATTTTGACCATAAACTTACGGTTGTCGGGATTGATGAAATTCGCCATTTGGTCTATTTGGGCTTTAAAGGTTGTATTGATGGCCCTCAGGCTGACATCTACCGTTGTGCCAACCTGAATATCACTTAAGTAATTCTCCGGCACTTCGGTTTCTATGTACATTTCAGAAAGGTTAACCAGTCTAAAAATAGCCATTCCGCCAGGGGCAACAATCTGCCCTTCATCGGTGATGATGTTGTCTATGGTGCCTGAAAACGGTGCTCGGATTGAGGTCTTATTAAATTTTTGATATAAATTATTCAAAGCACTTTGAGAGGACTCGAAGTTGGTTTTGGCTTCCAAATACTGGATTTCTGAGCCTATGCTGTCTTTCCATAAACGCTTTTGGCGTTCAAAAGTGGTTTTGGCCAACTGGGTACGGGTTTTCAATTCCTGAATTTGATCGCTTAAACCGCCGTCATCAATTTTAGCAAGAAGTTGACCTTTTTCAACCTGGTCGCCTTCTTTAACGTAAAGCTTTTGCAATTCACCACTGTACTCCGGGTAAATCAAAATATTTTGATCGGTTTGCACATTACCCTGTAAGGTGAAATAGTGGTTGAAGGTATCTTTTTTAATGCGTTTAGCTGTGATTAACGTATAATTACTGCGTTTATCTTGGCCTTCGGACAGAGCTTTCTGAACTTTTGCATTTAAGCTTTCAAGGCTTTTTTGCTGGGCTTTGATTTCAGTTTTTAAAGCTTTTAAATCTTTTTTATTTTCTGTTTCAATTGCAGAGTTTACTTTGTCTTCAAGCGTCTCTGAGCCGCAGGAGAACAATAAAAGTGTTACAAATGTAAGGGTTAATATTTGTTTCATTTTTTGAGGTGTTTTAACCGCAAAGGACGCTATGAATTTCGCAAGGGTCGCTAAGGGTTTATTTTAAATTTATAAATTATTTACTATTCTCTTTATTCCGTTTTTTACTAATGGTACATTAAAGTTTATGAGCTTCCCAATTTACAATTAGACAGTTTTAAGTATGTAATTACCTGAGCTGTATGAACATCATTTAGTGAATCAACTGATTTTACTTCAATAATCACCTTGTTATTAATCATAATATCTATACGGTAGCCTATCTCCATCTTTACTTCTTCATATACTAAAGGTAGTGGTTTCTGCTTTACTACATTTAAATCATATTTTTTTAACTCATAAACTAAACATTGTTCATAAGCACTCTCCAAAAGCCCGGGTCCTAAAGACTTGTGGACTTTTAGTGCTGAATCAAATACTATTTTTGAAATTTCATTTTCTGTCATTTTCTCTGCGAACTTTGCGAATTCCTTGCGCTCCTTGCGGTTAATTATTAATTTCTGGACTATTTAACACTGTTTCCAAACTTGTTTTTGAATTAATAAGCTGCAGCATAGATTGCAAATAATTATTTTGTGCGTCATAGAGTTGAAGCTGCGCCTGCCGCAATTCGAAACTGGTGCTAATGCCTTCGCGATATTTAGTTATATTTTTACGTTCAATGCGTTCAGCTAAATCAAGATTAGCTTGAGCAGTTTGGTAGTTTTCAAGAGCAAAATTATAGTCGCTTTGGGCTTGATTGAAATCTAATTTAATTTGTTCTACAGATTGCTTTAAGTCGGTTTCGGCCTGCATCATGGCTATTTCTGCACGTTGCGAACGTTTAGCACGTTTCAGTGAACTGAAAATAGGTACGCTAAGACTTACCCCAACCGTTGAAAATTGAAACCACTGTTGACCGGAATCCAAAAACACAAACTCATCGCCAAAAGTGGTCGTCCCATAATTGGCAAAGGCACTGAGTGTGGGTAAAGCTTTACTCCTTTCAAGCTGAAATTCCAACTCGCGCTGTTTAACCAAGTTATCTGCAATTTTATAATCTATGGTCTGCTCGACTTCCAATTGCTGGCTGAGTAAATCAAAATCGGCTAACTGGCTTTGAGCGAGGTTTTCCAAGTTGTCGGTCAACTCCAGTTCAGCATCAACCGGCAGTCCTAAGACCATACTCAGAGTTTGTTTAGATAAGTCCAAATTTCGTTCTGCATTTCTCAGGCGATTAGACAATTCCTGATAGGTGATTTGTAACTGCTCGACTTCTTCCTGCTCAGCCAAGCCTTCTTCAAAAATTTTGCGGGTTTCATCTAAGTTTTTCATAGCCGTCTGCTGATTACTTTTGATGATCTCTACATTAGATTCCACCACTAAAGCATTGGCGTAGGCGTTGATGGCACTTTGCCGGACTTCTAATCGAGTTTTGTCGTTGGCGTTTTTGGAATATTCCAAAAAAGTTTTAGCGGCTTTTAAAGCTACAATATAAGAGCCATCAAAAATAAGCTGGTTCAGCGTAGCTGTGGCACGCATATTTTGTTCTGTACCAAAAGTCACCGGAACAATAGTGCCCGGTTCACCGCCAACAACTTCCCCCGGAAGCGGCGTTACAATCAGTTTGGGGTTGTATTCGTAATCTATCCCTGCACTGATTTGCGGCAGACCATCAGCTGTGGTTTCCCACTTTTGCTTGAGGGCTTTCAGTTGGTCTCGTTTGGCATTAATGGCGACATAACTGCTGTCTAACGCACGTTCTATTGCCTCGTCTAAAGATATTTTGTAAACCTCCTGTTCCTGACCGAAGCTTACAAATGTCAATAATAGTAATGTGATGGAAAGTGTAAATTTCATGATAGGGTTGGTTCTGAAATTAATTCGTCTAAACGTTTTAAGCCTTTAGCGGTAGCTATACCTCTAAGGTGGTAAATTAAATATTGGTCTTTGACATGAGCGCTTGGAAATTGCTGATGAGGAAAAACCTTGTGATCTTTAACGAGATTCATACCGCTGTAATAAAATCTAAACACGCACTCTATGTCGATATCTTTTCTGTAAAAGCCTTGTTCGATACCTCGTTTTAAATTATTGCGGTAGCATTCGTACATTTTATCCCATTGCTTCTGCTTTAAGGACTCCGAAATGCCAGGGTAATATTTTTGCAATTGAAACTGAGGAGACGATTTCTCGTTTTTCAAATGTTTCATCACTTGGTCTTTTATGGCCAGTGTCTCCGCAATCGGATCTAAATTCTGATCGCATAATTGGTCGATGATACAAGACACATGTTCAAAAATATGATCGGTGGTTTCCTTGACTAATTGGGTTTTGGTGTCAAAATGTTCATAAATGGTTTTCTTAGAAACCCCAAGTCTTTCGGAGAGATCGTCCATCGTTACACTTTTGAAACCGTATTCCAAAAATAAACTGCCAGCTTTTTCTATAATCTGCATTTTCATGCTGGCAAATGTACAATGGAAACTTTAAGAACAAAATAAGTTTCCATAGTTTTACAGAATCTTAACATTGGAGAGCCTCCCTAAATCCCTCCAAAGGAGGGACTTTTTTATTCTTAGGTTTATGATGATTCTAGATAATAGTTGCTTCACTAGTTCGTTCACTCATAAACTCATACCCTCATAAACACATAAACTTATAAACTCAAAAACCCCCTAAATTTTCTCCCGCGGCTAACGCAGATTGACGCAGATTTTCCACTCCTAAACTTTCACCTTATAACCTCATAAAC
>CAYMXD010000098.1:0-7356 GCA_964394095.1 uncultured Mesohalobacter sp.
ACTTGATTAAGTTAAAGAAGATTTTGAAGAAAAAGTGGAGAATATCGGATTCGAACCGATGACCTCCACGCTGCCAGCGTGGCGCTCTAGCCAACTGAGCTAATCCCCCATTTTAAAAGTGCAAATTTAATATATTTTCAAGCATTAAACCAAAATGAGCAATAAATTTTAAAAAAATATAGTGTGCTTTTGTGGAAATCAGGATTAAAACTAGAAAATTGTGTGGTCTCCACGTTGCCAGCGTGGCGCTCTAGTTCCGACAAGCACTGCTTGTCGAGAATCCTCGAAAAACGAGAAAATTTAAATTTTCGGTTTTTCGGGACCAACTGAGCTAATGCCCCCTTTTAAAGCATATTGAAAATTCAGCATTATTTTGAATTTCAGTATCTAAATTAGAAAATTATTTTTTTAATTATTTTTCGATTCATTTCATTTATTAATCACTGGCATTAAATTCATATTTTATTTTTCATCTAAAATTATTATAATATTTTGCACCTTCAAATTTTACCCTCTATGTTATCAGACTTTTGGTTTAATCTTAAACTTGGTTTATTTCACGTTCTGGATTGGAATGCCTACGACCACATTTTGTTTTTAATTGCACTTGTCGCAGCATATTCTATTACACAGGGTAAGCGGGTGTTTTGGCTGGTGACGATTTTCACTATTGGCCATAGTATTTCGCTTGTTTTAGCCGCTTATGATGTTATGCAGGTGAGCAGTAGGTGGATAGAATTTTTAATTCCTGTGAGTATTTTATTTACAGCAATTTACAATATTATTTTTGCAGGTAAGTCCGTCAATAAACAAAAGCTTAACTTCTTGTATGTCGTGACTTTGTTTTTTGGTTTAGTGCACGGATTTGGATTTTCATCATACTTCAATATGGTATCGCAAGGCGCAGAACATAAATTACTGATGCTTTTTGAATTTGCACTAGGCGTTGAGTTATCACAATTAATTGTTGTGATACCCGTTTTAGTTTTAGGTTTCATTCTTCAGAATGTATTCAATTACTCAAAGAAAGACTGGATACTGATTTCTTGTTCAATTGTAATAGGCTTATGTATACCAATTCTAAGAGAAACTTGGCCTTGGTGAGAAATCTTTAAGAAAAGATAAAGTATTCATCACAAGGAAATGTTTTACATTTGAATATTGCTAAAATTACATCAGAGCAAATGACGCCAAAAAAACAAGAAAAATTTGATCGGGCTTACTTAAGAATGGCCAGAGAATGGGGTAAATTATCGAGATGTAAGAGAAAACAGGTGGGCGCCATCATTGTTAAAGACCGAATGATTATATCTGATGGGTATAATGGAACACCGAGTGGATTTGATAATGCCTGTGAAGATGAAGACGGCATAACTAAATGGTACGTGCTTCACGCTGAGGCCAATGCTATTTTAAAAGTTGCGGCATCCACACAGTCTTGTAGAGGCGCTACGCTGTATATTACACTTTCGCCATGCAAAGAATGTAGTAAGCTTATACATCAGGCTGGTATTATTAGAGTAGTTTATCAAATAGCTTACAAAGATAATTCAGGGCTGGATTTTTTAAAGAAAGCAAATGTAGAGTTGGCTCATATGCCAGATATAACATCATAAATGAAACGCGTTAAAATTATATATATTCCTGTATTACTCAGCATTGCTTGTGTTGTGGGAATCTATATTGGTGCCTTGTTTAACGTCTCTTCTCCTTTAAGTTCTGCTAAGCTTTACAATCAAAAACAAAAGTTGAACACACTCATTCAACTTATAGAAAACAAATACGTTGATGAGGTAAATACCGATAGTATTGTCGATCTTACCATCAATCAAATCATCAGAGATTTAGATCCGCATACGGCTTATTTACCAAAAGCTGAATTAGATGCCGAAAATCAAAGTATGAATGGAAGTTTTGTTGGAATTGGTATTAGTTTTTACAAGAACAATGACACTCTAACCGTCATCAGAACTATTCCCGGGGGGCCGAGTGATGAAGTCGGCATAAAGGCCGGAGACAGAATTTTATACGCCGATGAATTTGAACTTTCAACTCCTGAGGTCTCTACAGATTCTATCATGAGTATCCTTAAAGGACAAAGCAACACCAAAGTCCAATTGAAAATTAAAAGAAAAGGTGAAAAGGATTTACTCGATTTTGATGTGGTTCGGAATTCGGTATCGCTCAAAAGTGTAGACGCCGGGTTTTTAATTGATGAAAATACAGGTTTTATTAAAATTAATAGATTTGCCAAAACTACATTTGCCGAGTTTATGAATTTTGCAAGGCAAATAAAAGCTCAAAACCCCGACAGAATTATTATTGACCTTAGGAATAATGGTGGTGGCTACCTGAAAGAAGCGGTAGATATTGCCGACCAGTTTTTAGTAAGCGACACTCCAATATTATATACCAAAGACAAAAGCGGCAATATGTCTGAAACTTTGGCCAAATCTGATGGATTGTTCTTAGATGAGAAATTGATCATACTCATCAATGAAAAATCTGCTTCAGCAAGTGAAATTTTAGCCGGTGCCATTCAAGATAATGATAGAGGTTTGATTATTGGTCGTCGCTCTTTTGGGAAAGGTCTGGTACAAAGAATTATGCCATTGGGTGATGGCAGTGCAGTACGACTCACTGTCGCAAGATACTACACGCCTACCGGTCGTTCCATACAACGTTCATACAATGAAGGAAGACAGGATTACTTTAACGATTATATGGAGAGATATACCAATGGTGAGCTACAATCTGCCGACAGTATAAATGTTATAGACTCTTTAACCTTTAAAACCCCTAAAGGGAAAATTGTTTATGGAGGCGGTGGTATCATCCCTGATGTATTTGTACCTAAAGACCAAAATGATATTCACGTCGACCTTCACGACATGTTTGAAGGTGGAATTCTGGATCGTTTTATTTTTGATGAATTAGAAAAAAACAGATCTTTTTATAATGAAATCAATAGAGATGATTTTGCGTCACGATATGAAGTCAGTCAGGGCATGATGGGTGCCTTCAAAGTTTTTTTGGCCAGTTTTAATATCACTTATGACAATGGTCAAGACTATGAATCTATTGTGAAAACCTATCTGAAAGCAACGATTGCCAGACAACTATTTGACTCTAACCTGGCTTACAAAATTATAGTCAATGATGATAATATGATTAAAAAGTCACTTGAAACAACACTAGAAAGCCTTTAGGATTTTCCTTCAACAATAATCACAAATTCGCCTTTTAGTTTTTTACTTTCAAAATATGTTAAGACATTATTTATTGAGCCGTGTTTATTCTCTTCATAGAGTTTGCTGATTTCTCTGGAGATACTGATTTGTCTTTCGCCGCCAAAGTTATCTTTGAAATCTTTTAAAGTTTTAATCAATTTATAAGGCGACTCGTAAAATACCATTGTCCGGGATTCATCTTTAAGGGCTTGTAGTCTTTTTTGCCGGCCTTTTTTTGGAGGTAAGAATCCCTCAAAGACAAACTTGTCGTTTGGTAAACCGCTGGTGACTAATGCCGGGACCAAGGCTGTTGCTCCGGGTAAGCAGGTCATTTCAATCTGTTGTTCAGCACATGCTCTCGCCAGTAGAAATCCGGGATCAGAAATGCCTGGTGTTCCGGCATCTGTTATGACGGCGATATTTTGACCACTCTTTAATTTACTTGTGATGTTTTCAGTAAGTTTATGCTCGTTATGTTGATGATAAGCCATCATATTTGTGTCGATTCCAAAATGTTTGAGGAGTTTACCGCTCACTCGAGTATCTTCACATAAAATTAAATCTACTTCTTTAAGGACATTAACAGCCCTAAAAGTCATATCTTCTAAATTACCAATTGGTGTTGGTACAAAATACAGCATAATTATTCAAATTTCTTTTGGATAAGATATAGCAGTCTGTTGGCTGTATCTTCTTTGTCTTTCCAGTAGGAATATTTGTCTTGGATTTGCTGGTCCAGGTAAGATTTTACTTTATCGAAACTGTCTAACTGATTGATGTGTTCAATAAATTCTTCGTAAGCCAGATTATCATTTTTAAAAAGATGTTTTATAAAAGACAATCGATCATTTAGGCCTATTTTCAAATCCTTGTTTAGGCTGTCATTCAGAGATTTTTTACCCTGACTGAACAAATCCATGGTGCGCTGAGGTTTTTGCTCAGGTTCATTATCTTTTTTATCCTCTTCACTTGCTTTACTTTCCTTTTTAGCTTCATCTTCAGCCTCAGGTTTTTCAGATTTTTTTTCCTCCTCGTTTTTGTTTTCAGGTTCTTCAGTTGTATCTGGAGCCGGTTCAAAATCGGGTAAATCGTCAAAATGGACTCCAAAATCTTCTAGGCCTTCTTCAGTTTTTGAAGTTGATTCATCTTTGGGGTCTTCTGTTTTATCTTGGCTTTCCTCCTCAAAAAATTTATCGACCTGTTCAGATTCATAAGGCATCTGAGAAACAATGTCTTTTATTTTTTCTGTATTGTGTTCGTAAATTTGCTCTTCGTTGTATTCTGTGCCGTCAGGGTAATCGCTTTCTTCATGGCTTTCATAGTGGTCTGCTTTAATAGATTTTTCCACATCATGCTTTTGTATAGTGGGTTTTACGCCATCAAAATGTTTTTCAGCAAAAGATAAAACAGAAAGTTTTTCATACAATACCGCAGCTTCTTCTTTAAGTTCGTGAATTTCAGCTCTGTTTCTCAGTTTTAAAATTCTGTGTGCCAAGCTCATCAATTCATCTTCTAAGACTTTCTTCATTTTTATTTATTTGTAAGTTTATTACAGCTTTATTTTTAGTAATTTTAACGACCTAAAATTAATGAAATTGTTTCGACAATTGCTTTTAAAATCAAAAAATGTTTCTTGAAAATACTGTAAACCATACTGAACAATTTGGTTGGATAGAAGTTATCTGTGGCAGCATGTTTTCAGGGAAGACCGAAGAACTGATTAGAAGACTAAAACGTGCGCAGTTTGCTAAACAAAAGGTTGAGATTTTTAAACCTCAAATAGATACGCGCTATGATGAAGAGCATGTGGTGTCTCACGACGAAAATCAAATACGCTCAACCCCGGTGCCGGCGGCAGGAAATATTCCGTTATTGGCAGACGATTGTGATGTTGTAGGAATTGATGAAGCCCAGTTTTTTGATGATGAAATCGTGAATGTTTGTAACGATTTGGCCAATAGAGGTGTTCGTGTCATCGTAGCCGGATTGGATATGGATTTTAAGGGGAAACCTTTCGGGCCAATGCCCAACCTAATGGCAACAGCAGAATATGTCACCAAAGTTCACGCCGTTTGCACCAGAACAGGCAATCTGGCACAATATAGCTTTAGAAAGTCATTGAACGAAAAGCTTGTGTTTTTGGGTGAAACCGACGAATACGAACCGCTTAGTCGTGCTGCTTATTTTAAAGCGATGCAGGCTGAAAAAATAAAACAAATTGAAATAAAAGATGCCGAGGAAGTAAAACCTAAAGAGTGATGGAACAGCTACAGGAAACACGTCTTGAAATCGATTTGAAGGCCTTTAGGTATAATTTTCAGATTCTTAAATCATATTTAAACCCTGAAACTAAAATCATGGGCGTCGTTAAAGCTTTTGCTTATGGTTCAGACTCTGTAATCATGGGTAAAGCGCTTCATGAGATGGGTGTGGCTTATCTTGCTGTAGCTTATATTGAAGAAGGCATTCGATTACGTCAACACGGTATAGATTTGCCAATATTGATTTTTTATCCTCAATTAGAAGAGTTACATCATCTTTTGGACTATAAACTGACGCCTAGTGTATATAGTTTTCACTTTTTAAAATCACTTCATCAAAATTTAAAAACACAAGGGGTTAAGAATTTCCCTATTCATCTGAAAATCAATACAGGAATGAACCGTTTAGGCTTCGATCCTCATCAATTTGAAGAGGTTAAGCAATGCCTTTCAGACAGGGAAACTTTAAAATTGACGGGCATTTTTTCCCATCTTGCAGCGGCAGGTATGCCGGAAGAAAAAGATTTTACGCTTCAACAAATTAATCGATTTAAGTCTGCCGTTAAATGTTTTGAAGACTACGCTCATGAACATTTATTGACACATTTATGCAATTCCAGCGGAATTATCAATTTTGCTGAAGCCGAGATGGACATGGTAAGAGCAGGAATAGGGCTTTATGGTTATGGTAATAACGCTCAGGAACACATGAAGTTGAAACCCGTGGTTTCCCTAAAAACACCAATTGCACAGTTAAGGTGGATACACAAAGGCGACAGTGTTGGATACGACAGAAAGTACACGGCACATGAGCGACGCCATATCGCTACATTGCCACTCGGTTATGCTGATGGGATTTCCAGACAATACGGTAATGGAAATGGCAGGGTAAAAATAAAAAACCAAACCGCACCCATCGTAGGTAACGTCTGTATGGATACACTCATGGTAGATGTTACGGGAATAGATTGTAAAGAAGGTGATGATGTCTTGATTTTTGGCAAAGGCCATTCTGCCTTGGACTTTGACGTTAATGCCTTAAGCATCCCCTACGAATTAATTACCAGAATTTCTCAGCGTGTCAGTAGAGTAGTAAAAGATGAGTGATTTTAAAAAGCCCCCATATTATGCCGTTATTTTTACATCTATCCGAACGGATCAGGATGATGAAGGCTATCAGAAAATGACTGAACGAATGACAGAATTAGCAAAAGCACAAGCTGGTTTTTTAGGAATGGAAAGTGCTAGAAGTGATATTGGTATAACGGTTTCATACTGGAGAGACATAAATGCGATAAAAGAATGGAAATTTCATTCAGAACATTTGCTGGCTCAGGAGTATGGTAAAACTAAATGGTATACATACTATAAAGTGAGAATTGCTAAAATTGAACACGAGTACGATTTTGGTAAACTAAAACCATAAACAACATCGATAATCCATAAGAAATAACTTCTTCTAATATAAAGGTAAATTAATTCTTATGATTAATTTGCAGTAAAAGAAAAAGTTATGAGATTTCACACCAGAAAATGGATAAAACCCGAAGATTTAAATCCGAATAACTCGCTCTTTGGTGGGCGGCTATTGGAATGGATAGACGAAGAGTCTGCCCTTTATGCTTGTATTCAATTAGAAAACTATCGCGTGGTAACCAAATATATTTCAGAAATCAATTTTTTAAGTTCAGCTAAACAGGGAGAAATCGTTGAAATAGGAATTGAAGTGGTGAAATTTGGAAAGTCCTCTTTAACCTTAAAATGCGAGGTTAGGAATAAAATGTCCAGACAAAGCATCATAAAAGTAGACAAGAGCGGCATGGTCACTGTAGACGACAACGGCCACCCCCAACCACATGGACAAA
>CAYMXD010000099.1:0-7341 GCA_964394095.1 uncultured Mesohalobacter sp.
ACCCGAGCCGGTTACTTCGATACGTTTTGCTATCGCAAAACACTCAGTAACCTCGTTTACGGCGATTACCTGATTTAGCAGCAGCTGAATTGCGTTGCACTGAGTTTAATCGAAGTGTATCGAAGCCCGGTGGCTGAGTGATTCAGCGATAGCTGAATTTTATCGAAGCCACGTTTTCGAAACCCGAGCCGGTTACTTCGATACGTTTTGCTATCGCAAAACACTCAGTAACCTCGCTTACGGCGATTACCTGATTTAGCAGCAGCTGAATTGCTTTGCACTGAGTTTAATCGAAGTGTATCGAAGCCTGGTGGCTGAGTGATTTTTCTGCAAGAAAAATAATATCGAAGCCACCCTTACGAAGCATAAACTAAAAAACAAGATAATAAAGCAATGAAAAACTTCGCCCAACTCATACAAAAAATCGACAGCACCAATAAAACCAATGCAAAGGTCAAGGCTTTAAAGGCGTATTTTGATAAAGCGGAGGACAAAGATAAAGTTTGGACGATTGCGATTTTGTCGCACCGCCGACCACCAAGACCGGTGAACAGTACTCAAATCCGAGAGTACGCTGGAGAACTGTCTAAAATTCCCGCTTGGTTGTTTGAAGAATCTTACCACATCGTCGGCGACTTAGCTGAAACCATTGCTTTAGTTCTGCCCAACAATAATTCTGAAACCGAAAAGCCACTTCATGCCTATCTTGAAGATATTTTGGAGCTCAAACCTAAGTCTGACGAAGAGAAAAAAGCATATTTGTTCAAGCACTGGCGAAAACTCAACTACTACGAACGTTTTGTGTTTACCAAATTAATGACCGGAGGCTTCCGAATTGGTGTCAGCCAAAAATTGATGACCAGAGCTTTATCTCAATCCACGGGGATAGATCAGGATGTCTTGGCTTATAAATTGATGGGCAACTGGAAACCTCAGGAGATCAGCTTTCAATCGCTTATCCTTGAAGAAAATGAAGAAGATTATTTGTCTAAACCTTATCCTTTTTATCTCGCCTATGCCGTTGAAGATGAGTTGGAAGATTTGGGTCAGCCTGAAGATTTCCTTTTTGAACACAAATGGGACGGCATTCGCGCTCAACTCATTTGTAGAAACGGGCAACACTTCATCTGGTCCAGAGGCGAAGAGTTGGTGACTGATAAATATCCTGAATTAGAAGTTTTCAATGAACACTTACCCGAGGGAACGGTTTTAGATGGTGAAATTTTAGCCTATCCCAATGAAGACATTGGTGATTTTAAAGATTTACAAAAACGTATAGGACGAAAAACAGTCAGCAAAGCTTTAGTCAAAAAGATTCCAGTCATTTTTAAGGCCTATGACATTTTAGAGTGGGAAACCAAGGACATTCGATTAAAGCCGTTTGTTGAAAGACGTGAGATTTTAGACGAACTTTTTAAAAAGTATAAATACAAGATAAAACCATTTCATTTATCTGAAACCATGACATTTTCTAATTGGAATGCTGTTGAAGAAGAACGACAGAAAGCCAGAGACATTCGTTCTGAAGGTCTGATGATAAAGCTTGCTGATTCAGCTTACGGTGTGGGCAGAAAAAAAGGCGATTGGTGGAAGTACAAATCAGATCCTTATTCAATCGATGCGGTTTTAACTTACGCTATGCGCGGTCATGGTCGACGTAGTAATTTATTTACTGATTATACATTCGCCTTATGGAATGATGATAAAACAGAACTGGTCACTTTTGCTAAAGCCTATTCCGGATTGACCGATAAAGAATTTCGGGAAGTCGACCGTTGGATCAAAAAAAACACCACCGACCGCTTTGGCCCAGTTCGTCAAGTTGAACCTGTGCACGTATTTGAAGTTGCTTTTGAAGGCATAGCCGAGTCCAAAAGGCATAAGAGCGGAGTAGCAACACGATTCCCGAGAATCATCCGCTGGCGAAAGGACAAGAAAATTGAAGATGCTAATACCTTAGAAGAATTGAAAGCCTTGTTATAGTCATATTTTAAAATAGTTATAATTTTAAATAAAAATTAAATCTTTAATGTGTCAATTAATTAAAAATATTATTTTAGCTTAAATTTAAGAAAAATGGAAACCATTAAAAAAGAATCTGAATACAATATTATTGATTGGTTTAAGAAGGTAGTATTTGAAAACTATGCTAATTTTGAAGGTAGAGCCAGACGTTCTGAATATTGGTACTATACCTTAGCAAATGTTTTAATCCTGTTATCTATACTTTTAGTAGGTACTTTAATTATAGGCGGTTTAGAGCTAGAAGCCTTAAGTCCTTTAATTGGGGGCTTGTACATTTTGGTTACACTAGCTTTAATCATTCCCTCCTTGGCAGTAGCTGTTAGACGACTGCATGACACTGGAAAATCAGGATGGTTACTACTCATTGGCTTAATACCATTTGGTGGTATAGTGCTATTGGTCTTTTATGCTCAAGATAGCGACATAAACACTAATAAATGGGGCCCTAACCCAAAAGAGGATTTGAGTTTTAAGTGAATTTATTTTAGGCTTAACCTAGTTAAATCTCAAACACAATTAAATGTATTAACTATGTTTGAGACTATATTAGAAAAAAATCGATTATTACAGTATACACATTTTAATCCCTGCCTTTGTCGGCTAGACAGCCTCAGCAGACAGGCTACTAATGATTTTTTTTAATATATTGATTATCATATATTTAAAGGCTTATTTTAACACTTATAGTCCTTGAATTTATTCGTGCACCTGCCAGCTGGACAGGCGGGTTTGTGGCTCAACTAAACGTCACAGCCTCTAGCATAAAATATCTAAATTTTCAGAGGCTACTAATGACGTTTATTTGTATGTGCTTGATAACGTGATTTTTGTGTTTTCCCTTGAGGGAAATGCCGATAGGCAAAGGGTGTTATTTCGTGATTAAAAGCTCTTGATAAACACCCTTCTCCCGTCTTCCCTTACTTCGCAGGCTCAGCACAGGCCGAGGGAAGAAGCTTGTTATCGTATTTAAAAACGTCACATCCTATTAAATAAAATTTGCAAAATTTTCGGAGGCTCGACCTGACAGTAACACATTGATATTTTGATATATATGTATATAATTTATTAGCTCCGAAACTTCAGTTATAAAGAAAGTTGTCAACTTAATTACATAACTTTAAGGTAAAATCAATAAGGCTTAATTTGAAATAATCTTTATCAAAGTTTCTAAACCTTGATGCATATCATATTTTCAAAACTCATATGCCAATACTTTTGCAACATATTTTTAAAAAATAATTCATGTCTATAAAATATTGTACAGCAGAAGATGCGGTAGGTCTTGTAAAATCCGGGCAACGGGTGTTCTTTCAAGGCGCAGCCATGACGCCGAAAATCATCATCGACGCACTATGCGATCGTTATCAAGAACTTGAAGATGTTGAAATCCTTCAAATGCACACCGAAGGTAATGCTAAGTATTCACAGGATCCTTATCAAAAAGCTTTTAATATCAATTCTTGTTTTGTTGGTGGCAATGTCAGAAAAGCGGTGAACGCCTCCAAAGGAGACTATATTCCTATATTTTTAAGTGAAATTGATAAATTATTTAGACATAACATCCTGCCTTTGGATGTGGCGTTTATACAAGTCTCTCCTCCGGATAAGCACGGCTACTGTTCCTTGGGCACGTCCATTGATGTAACCATTGCCGCTCTGGAAACTGCTAAAATGGTAGTAGCCCAAATTAACCATCAGGTGCCCAGATCTCATGGAGACGGCATTATACACATCAGTAAAATAGATGCGGCAATGTATACCGATGAACCTATTTTTAGCCATGATAGCCTTGAACCCTCTGATATTGAAGAAAAAATTGGACAAAACATCGCTGCTCTTGTAGAAGATGGTGCCACCTTACAAATGGGCATTGGCGCTATTCCAAACGCTGTTCTCAATAATTTAACCAACCATAAGGGCTTAGGCATACATACCGAAATGTTTTCTGATGGGGTTTTACCATTAGTTGAAAAAGGCATCATCACCGGAGAACACAAACGCGTGAAACCCGGTAAAATCGTGACCTGTTTTGCCATGGGCTCAAAAAAGTTATATGACTTTATAGACGATAACCCTTTTGTGCATTTTAAGGAAGCTAACTACACTAACGATACGGCTTTAATTCGTCTGAATCCAAAAGTCACCGCTATAAATTCTGCAATTGAAATCGATATAACCGGACAGGTTTGTGCAGACACTATTGGTAAGTTACAATTTTCCGGCGTTGGCGGCCAAATGGATTTTATTCGTGGAGCAGCCTTATCTGAAGGTGGAAAAGCTATCATAGCCATGCCTTCTGTAACCAAAAAAGGGGTAAGTAAAATCGTACCTTTTCTCAATACCGGTGCCGGTGTCACCACCACAAGAGCGCATGTACATTACGTAGCGACTGAATATGGCGTTGTCAATTTATTTGGAAAAAACATGAAACAACGGGCACAGGCCCTTGCATCCATAGCACATCCAGATCATCGTGATAATTTAGAAAAAGCTTCGTTTGAAAGATTTGGTGATTTCTAATTTATTATAATATCAAATTGATTTTGTGTCAACAGATTTCAAAATAATTATTTAGTATTTTATCGCTTCAAATGAAAAATATGTCTATATTGTAATCAAAACTTGCTTTAATAGATTGAATATTGATAAGCATGATTTTTTAAAAGATTTAAATATATGCATGATTTTTTTGGTTTTAAGGAATATTTGAAAAACGAAAAACATTATTCAGCCCATACCCTAAAATCTTATATTAATGATTTGTCAGATTTTAAATCATACATTCAAGAAAATTATGATGAATTAGGTTTAAATGAAATTGACCACTACCAGGTTAGGTCCTGGATTGCATATTTATCTGAAAAGGGGTTGGTGCACAACAGTATCAACAGGAAGCTAAGCACACTAAAATCATTTTACAGGTATCTTTTTAAAATAGGAGAAATTGACTACACTCCAATGCAAAAGCTCAAAAGCCTTAAGACACCAAAGAATATCAGTACGCCATTTTCAGAATCTGAGATAAATGCTGTAATAGAAAGTCTAGAAACCAACGATTTTGTCACATCTCGAAACAAATTGATTATTGAGTTATTGTACGCTACTGGAATGAGAAGAGCAGAGTTGATTTCTATCAAAACTAGTGATATTAATTTGTCTAAAAAACAGATTAAAATTACGGGTAAAAGAAATAAACAAAGAATAGTCCCTTTATATGATTCAATTTGTCATCATATTGAAGAATATCTGAACCATAAAAATGAAAACAATCTGGTTAATAAGTATTTTTTTGTGACAGAAAAAGACAAAGCCTTATATCCAAGTCTTGTTTATAAAATTGTAAATACTCTTTTTAGTCAGTTTTCTAATAAATCTAAAACCAGCCCGCATATTCTGAGACATACTTTTGCTACACATCTTTTAAATAAAGGCGCTAGCTTAAATGCCATCAAAGAACTTTTGGGTCATGAAAGCCTGTCCTCTACAGAAATTTATACCCAAAACAGTATAGAGCAACTAAAACAATCTTATTATAAAAATCATCCTAGAGAAGTAGAATAAAAATGGTTCCTTAAATCCGCAAACAAATATATTGAAGAATAATTGATTAATTTGTATGAGATTTTCGTCTTATTTTTTAATTTTTTAGGTTTTTTGAGACAAAAATTGAACTTATTTCTTGTAGTTTTTGAATAAATCTCCTCTTATTCTTGTTTAATTTTTCGCTAGGTTTATGAGATTATAAACACATATAAGCTTTTATGTAAACAATTGATATATAGATACTTAAGTTTAAGGCTTGAGCATTCTTATCTACTGAATGTCAATTTGTTATGTTCTATTTGTTAAATTTTTAGGTCATAATATGGCTTATCGGAGAACAATCTAAGCTTATATTGCCTTCCTTGGTAAATCCATTGTCCTGCAACGCTTATAAATTTGAATACAAAGCGTTTTAATCGAGAAGTGGGTTTTAGGTCTTTAAATTTCTTTGACACATTATTTATAAAGTAGGTGTAGAAGTTTTTTATCATAGCAGTTATTATCATAAAACTGCAATTTTGATTTAAGAAAGAAAAGGGTAAACGTTTCCATCCAAAATCATTGTTCATCACATCAAAGATTTTTTCGTTTTTACCTCTTTGGTTGTAATATTCAATGACTTGCTTTTCAGTAGAATCCCAGTCGTTAGTTAAAATTGTTCTGTATTTCAAGTTGTCCTTTGTGAAGATATCTATTTGAGCTGTATTTGTTTTTTCTCTCATAATGACTAATCGATAATTACGCTCTTCAAAAAACTGTTTGAATACAATAGAAGCTACTTCGTACTTTTTATAATTCAACTCTATTTCTTGCCAGTCTTTAATTTGCAGAATTTGTTCAAATATATCTGTACTTTTATTAGCTCTTATGTAAAATAACTTACTGTTTTTATCCACAACATCTATGATATCTTTAGCATATGAACCGGCATCTAAACGAGAGCGATTCACTTTTATACCTTCATTAGCTAAGCATTGGTATGACCGTTGCAAAGTACCAGCTTGTTCAAATTTTACGTTGGCATTACCATCACGGTTTTCGACATACACTACATGATCTCCAATTGTTGCTATGCCAGGGAAATATCCCTGTGTCTTTTTATAAGTTTTTTCTGCATCAAAATTTTTATTTGTAATAATCTGATTATCATAATCAAAGTCGTATAACTTCCCTTTTTCAAGCTGTTTGGTCAAAAGCAAGCTTTTGATATTTAAACGATTTAGTTTGGTATTGATGTTGAAATTATAGGATTTACCACTCTTTGAGGTGTACATCGTATTATCAACTGTTAATTCATTGATGCCACGTATTACAGTAGTTGGACTTGGGACATTGTTGTTTGGTATGTTTTTTAGGTGTTCTCCAAAACTGGTGTTTAAGTCTTCTATCACATCGCCGCCACTCATAAAAACATTTGTAAGGCTCTTGATAATATCACTGTACTGAAAACCAGTAGTTTTAACTCTACAACCTAATGTAGAATCTATAAGTTTTGAGATACCAGATTTTGAAAAAGATTCATTTACAAAAGAAATTCCTGCAAATGGAGTGATTGTTTTGTTGCTTTTTATTACTTTCATACCAGTTATTATTTCCCGTTTTTTGACGTAAGGAATCATAAAAATAGGTGAAATATTTCTAATGTCAAAACACTAAGGGAAGTCTTTCTCTTAGTGTCTTTGGCTTTGATTTTTTAATAAACTGTTGCGGATTTAAGGATCTTAACTAATTTTCAAATTCAATCGACCCATAAAATTAAACCCAAAAACAGTC
>CAYMXD010000100.1:0-7340 GCA_964394095.1 uncultured Mesohalobacter sp.
GTTTAATATTTGCTTTTTTACAAAGCTGAACAATAATCTGCGCAGATGGAATTGACGAAATGAGTTGGCTCAAGCTTTTTTTATTGCAAAAATATGATTCTAAATTCATTTTAAATCAACACCACAAGTTTCTTATATGATTTTTAATAAATTGTAGTCTGTTTATCAAAATTATTGCTACCGATAATTCATGAAATTAATTTTTTGGAATATGCTTTTAATTCTCAATATAGCGATATTTATATTCAAATCTTATTTCTGATTTTTTCCTAAAAGGGTAAATGGTTGAAACCATTTACAATGAGATGATATTATTTTAAAACCCACGATTGAAATCGTGGGCTTTAAAAGATTAAGATTTACAACTCAGCTCATGGATTCATCCATGAGCAATAAAAAATATATGCGAGATCAAAACCGTTTTAACGGTTTTTATTGCAACCCTATTCAGGCTTAAAAAATTGTAACTAATCAGTATTAAAATATCGCTAAATTAAAAAATTTCAAATATCTCATTATCAGCATATAATATAATTTTTCACGCAAAAACCGCTAAGTCTTTTGCAAAGACCGCAAATTCGTAAATAATTATTAATCAAAACTTTGCGATTCTTTGCGTTTTTTCTTTGTGGCCTTTGCGTGAAATAAATATATGCTTATCAATGCTTAAAGTAGACTGATTAGTTACAAAAAATTTAATAGTCTTATCAAGTTTTGTATACGATACTAAAAGTGGAATACAAATTTATTGTCTAAATTTAGTTATTCAATCTTCTTCTATTTTAAAATACCTAAATAAATAATGCTACTCAATTTCTGAAATTTAACCGGATTGCTACTTTATTTAAGATTAGACCCTTAGCTGCAATATTGAATATGAATGAAGTCACAGCACATTCAAAAGCGTTTGAGATTTGGCTACAGTTTCCAGATACTCGGCTTTGGGTTCGCTGTCTGCAGTGATGCCTCCACCGACAAATATTTCAATATAATCATCATATACTTTCATACACCTTAGGTTGACGTATAAATCTGAAACGGTTTTAATGCTTTTGATGGCCAGTTGCTCCTGATTCAATGAACGTTTTCTTCTGCTGACTTGTGTTTTCACATTCAACTCACCGAGAAATCCGGAATAATATTCCCGGTTATCATTCTCATTGTCTAAAATAAAAGATCTAGCTTTAGACTGCGGCAGACCACAAACTGCAGATGTGGGATGCAATTTCTTAATCACTTCCGATAGATTTTCGGATTGAATCTCTGCTGAAATTTTGGTCTTAAGGTGCCAAAGGTTACCGGCTCGTACATTTTCAACCTCCTGAATTCGAACTTTATTGGAATACGGTTTTAAAGATTCAGCAATAAAATCAGTCACCATTTGCTGTTCTTGTGTTTCTTTATCTCTCCACTTTGGTTGTGGATATGCTGTGGCATCCTGCGTACCTGCCAGCGCAACGGTTTTAAGAACATTTCGGTCTAAGTTGATAAACTGCTCCGGTGTTGCTCCCAGCCATAATCCAACTTTGGGATGATACCAGCAATACGAATAGGCATCCGGATAACGATTTGCTAATTTTTTAAAGGTTTCTATGGGTTGAATTTGTTTTGAAACTTTAATCTTTCTGGAACATACAATTTTTTCAGCCAAACCGGTTTTGATGTATCTTATGGCTTTATCGACAAGTTGAAGATGCTGAATTTTAGACTCCAGCGATTCTTGAATTGATTGTGTTTCAAAATTAATGGGCTCCGATGCTAATTCAGATTCTATAACTTCTGTCTTAGTTTTAGGAAAAATGATGTTCTTATCCGGTGAAGAAAATGGGCAAAAGACAAATCCTGAAGAACTAAAATCATCGACCTCAACCAAAGCGTCATCATCCTGTAGATAGGCTTTCAAGCTGAAGTTTTGAGCTTTACAGACGAATGGTAGTTGCTCATCTAACTGCTGCTGAATCTTTTTAAAAAATAATTCGGAGTTCATCAGGATGCTTTTGGTAAGGCAATAGTAGTGAGCTTAACCGCCGATATCAATCGTTTTTCCTCATCGGTAATCTTGATGTCCCAAACCTGAGTTGTCTTTCCCAAGTGTATGGGTTTGGCAGTGGCATACACGTATCCTGACTTTACACTTTTAACGTGGTTTGCTGAAATTTCAATCCCTCTAATAGTGAGTTTTGAAGGATTCATAAACACAATTGCTGCAGCACTGCCCACACTTTCTGCCAATGCTACCATTGCGCCGCCGTGTAAAACACCATCGGGTTGATACACTCTGGAATTGACCGGCATTCTCGCGATAAGATGCTCCTCTCCTATTTCCACATATTCTATAGAAAGCGTTTCCATCAGCGTATTTTTGGTAATGGCATTACAACGCTTAAGAATCTCTTCGTTTGTCATAAATCAGCTGAATTTAATTAATTTTGAACTCCACAAAAATAACCATAAAAAAATGCCTGAACACAAAATATCCTATCAGACTCAAAAAACATATTCAACGCTAAATACAATCAGTGAAGACACCGAATATATTTGGTTTGTTTGCCACGGCATCGGCTACCTGAGTCGGTATTTTATAACCTATTTTTCTGTGCTTAATGCCAAAAGGCATTTCATCATTGCCCCTCAGGCGCCGTCTAAATATTATCAGGACAAGAGCTATAAACACATTGGCGCATCCTGGTTAACCCGGGAAGAGACCCAAATGGAAATGCAAAACAATATCGCCTATTTTAACGAAATTTATACCAAAGAGATTCAACCTCATCAACAGAAAAAACTTATCATATTAGGCTATTCACAAGGGGTTTCGGTTGCTATGCGATGGATTGCTCAGTCTAAAATAGACTGCGATGCTTTGATTATTCATTCAGGTGGTATTCCTGAGGAATTAGAATCTGCCGACTTTGAAGGACTTCATTTGAAACCCTATTTAGTTTACGGAAAATCCGACCCTTATATTGATACTGAAAGAGCCGAACAAGAACATCAAAAAGCCATCAATTTATTTGATGATCGTCTGAAAATCATCACTTTTGAGGGTGTTCATGAGGTTTCTAAAGAAGTCATTTTGCAGTTTGACTGACTTGATGTCGAATAACTTCAGCAAGTTTTTCTGTCAGTTGCTTTCTGTGGTAATTTTCAATGCCTTTGGGTTGGATAAATAATTTTCCTTTCATATAAGCCTCATAATAGGCTTTAATGCAATATTTAATTTCATCCTTGTCTTCATACCCAAAAGTGAACCCACAATGATGGGTTTTGATAATGCTTGAAACATCCCAGTCCTTTGGCCCTATTCCTAAAATAGGTCGTTGTGACTGAAAGTATTCAAACAATTTCCCCGGAATGATATCTTGTGTTTCCGACTTGTTTTTTTCAATAAGCAAAAGCACCTGAGCATTAAACATTTCCTGTTGTGCTTGCTTGTGAGACATGTACCCTAAAAATCTGGCATGGTCTTGAAGCTTGTGTTTATGAATACTCTCTACCAGACTTTCACTTACCTGTCCTACAAACCTCAACTCCAGATTCGACTCAAATACTTTGTCTTCCTGAACTAATTCTGCAATCGCTTCCCATAAGTTTTCCGGATTACGTTCACTCAGCAAAGTCCCGATATGAGCCAAGCTAAAGTGCTCATCGGGTTCAAAATTCACGTCTGCATCGTCGTAACCGTTAGTGATTAAATGAACAGGCTTGTTGGTTTTTGTTTGAAATTCTTCTTGGGTGCCGGGACTGGTTACAATAATAGAATCTGCTGTTGTCAACACCTCTTTTTCCATTTGCTGGTGTTTCTTTTTTGAGGACTCGTTGAGCCTCAACTGGTCATGATATCCAATATTGGTCCAAGGATCTCTAAAATCTGAAATCCACACTAAGTCAGGAAATTTTTCTTTAAGGTGAAACCCAATGCGGTGTAAACTATGAGGCGGTCCGGTGGTAATTAAAGCATCAAAACTTCTGTCTTTGAATAGTTTCGAAATACGTTTTACCGACGGCTTAATCCATAAAGCTCTGGCATCCGGAATAAATAAATTGCCGCGAGTAAACAACATCGCCTTTTGAAGCAAGCTTTGTTTTTGATTCTCTTTGATAATGCCTTTACTCAACGTATTGGTTTCCTTCTCTGAAAACACATTCGCCACTTTGTAAGGTTCTTTAATGGGCGTTTTAATGACTTCAATATCCGGGGTCACTTCATATTCCAGACTTTCATCTATTGTAGGGTAATGTGGATTTTCAGGCACAAAAACCGTAGGAATAATATTGAATTCTTTTAGATATTTAACAAATTTCAACCATCGCTGAACACCGGGTCCTCCAGCCGGCGGCCAGTAATATAAAACAATAAGGACTTTTAAGGGTTTTGGGGTTTTCATTTTAAGATGCTCTGGGTTTAAAATATGTATAGACGCCGAAACCAATAATTAAAATGAAAATAATATGTCCTGCCAGACTTATTCGGCTGCCAGTTTTGATGATTGAAGGTTCAAACTTAAATTCAATCTCATGTTCGCCGGCAGGAATTTGCAATCCTCTCAAGGTATAATCAACTCGAACATGTTCTGCTGGTTTGCCGTCAATATAGGCCTGCCAGCCTTTTGGATAATAAACTTCAGAAAAGACTGCAAAACCTTCAAATTTATTTTGACTTTTATAAGACAGATGGTTCAATTTGTAGTCTGTTAGTTCAATATTTGATAGTGAATCTGTTTGAAAATTCGATTGATCTACTGCTCTTTCATATGATGCTTTAATGATGGCAGTGTTTTCAGTATCAATATCATTTAGAGCCAATAAAGCGGCATTGTCATCTTCAACTACTTTCAGACTATCTACAAACCATCCATTCCCGTTGGCATTAGGATTGGGTTGAGCCATGATGTTACCTTGATTTTCAATAATGTTGTATTTCACATTAAACATATCCAAAACCTCACGGTTACCTTGAGCGATATGAAAATCAAAAATATCCTGAATACGTTGAGGCTTTGCGGCATGATACCCACCAAGAGATTTGTGAAAGTAAGACGCTCTAGCCGAATTGAACGGACTCGCACTCAAGTCTAAAACCCTGAAATGTCCTTTGTCTTTTATGATTTCCTGATCTGCAGGATTAGACTGAAAGGGACGTTTCATTTCAACTTTAGACACGAAGTCCTCTTCATTAATGTATCTCTGATCGACCAAAACAAGGTCGAAAACACATACGATTCCCACAAGCAAAACAGCCCATTGTTTTTTCAATTTCTGATTTAACCACAACCATAAAACACCAAGAACTAAAATCACTATTATCAATGATCGCCAGGCATCTGCTGTAAAAACAGCTTTTCGATCCTCTTTCAGTGCTCGTACAAAACCCGCACCGTATTGCTGCATAAAATAGGAATCTGAACCACCGGAAAAATTGAAAAATGCGTTTTTGAAAAGTAAGAATAAAACTATCAGTCCACCACCAATAGCACCCGACATCATTAAGGCTTTCAACTTTTGGTCTTTATTAAATTTATCACTCAAAAAATAGGCTAACCCCACAAACGCCATAAGCGGAATACAGAGTTATATCAGCACCTGAATCGACGTTACCGCTCTAAATTTGTCGTATAGTGGCACATAATCTATAAAGAGTTTGGTGAGTATAGAAAAATTATCTCCCCATGACAACAATAAGGCTAAAATACTCCCGGCTACAATCCATATTTTAAATTTACTTTTGATCAGGTAAAGTGCCAGAATAAACAGGATTAAAACCCCTGCACCGATATAGGCCGGTGCAGCAACAAAAGGCTGATCTCCCCAATATAAAGGAGCTGATTCTGCAAATCCTTTAGCCTGAGTAGGTGAAGCGCCCATTTTTAAAAGTTCTTGATAGGTTTCTGAATCCTTGGTAAGCGCTTCAGAATTAGAACCACCCATAAATCTGGGAATAAACAAATTCATAGTTTCAACGATTCCGTAACTGTATTCTGTAATGTAGTCGTATTCCAAGGCAGATTGCTCTGACTTTGGCTTGCCTTTTTCGTTAATGTTTACTGTGGAATCCCCACGCGTACTAAATTCGGTGTATTCCTGAGTCGCAAGAACATTAGTCGCATTTAGAGATAGACCCAAAACCGCAGCTGCAAGCGCTAGACCTACACCTTTAGAAAAGTTGACAATGGTGTTTTGTTTTATGGCTTCAATTAAATAAACAATTCCAATAATGACACAGAGCATTGTCAAATAATAAGTCATCTGAAAGTGATTGGCTGCGATTTCTAGGGCAACGCCCAAAGTAAGGGTTATAAAACCAAGTAAATATTTACTGCGTAAACACAACAACACCCCGGCTATAACCAGAGGCATATAGGCTATGGCGTGTGCTTTAGCATTATGACCTACGCCGAGAATGATGATAAGATAAGTGGAAAATCCAAAAGCCAAGGCGCCAAAAAAAGCAATAAGCGGTTTAATCCGCATCACCAGAAACAAAATGTACAAGCCTACAAAATACAAAAACAGATAGTCAGCCGGGCGTGGAAGAAAACGCAGGAAGCGATCAAAAGATTTGATATAGTGGTTTGGATAATTAGCCCCAACCTGATAAGACGGCATACCACCAAAGGCATTATCTATCCAGTAGGGTTCTTCGTCGTATTTATCAATGTGATCTTTTTGGTGTTTAGACATCCCAATGTACTGTACGATATCACTTTGATAAATGATTTTATCCTGAAGCACCGGGTAAAAATAAGCTGTAGACACAGCAATCAATCCCAGTATTACTAAGGCGTGGACACCTATCTTTTTCAAGTTTACAGACATGCTTGTTTGTTTTGGAGGCGAAAATTAATCAATTTCTTCAAAGTCGATGTATTCACCAACTTTTTCTTTGTCGCTTTTGGAACGACTTTTAAATTGTTGATTGGTTTCCTTTTTTTTCTCGTATTGCGCTCTGGTCTGATCTTGAAAACCTTTTTCAGCTTTTTTAGTCATCTGGCGTAGAAAAAATTTTAAGACGTGTGGAAAAGCCCATTTAACAATAAGTCTAAAAATCCAAAGACCTATAATAATGTATAGTAGTATTTCTAAAAAATCCTGCATAAATCTCATTAAAAATACAAATTTAAACATCTTAAAACCAAAGCCTATTAATAAGCTATTAAAGTTATAATTTTATTATTCAAAACAATGAATGAACTACCCCGAGAGAGAGCCATTGGGGTATCTAATAAGAATATTTTTTAATATTTCGACGCTGAGCGTCAGGGTATTGAACCCAAGATCCCGCTGATACTGAATCAAGTTCAGCACAAGTACTGAATCAAGTTCAGCACATGAAAGCGGGA